>JBDKJZ010000187.1:0-9483 GCA_039796375.1 Pseudomonadota bacterium | reverse complement strand
CAGGTTCTTTGATCCAATCGCCATTGCCTGCGTTGCAGGCACCACTCGCCGGTACCAAACAGGATTCAACCTCAACTGCACCGGCGACCGCGAGACGGCCGTCTTGGTCTGCATCGCACACCCAGACGTTCTTGTCCGCGGCCGCTGCGTCCAAGTTGCCGATGGTTCCGTCGCAGTTCAGATCCGCCAACCCGCACACCTCCGCGCTGGGTCCCACTGAGTCAACGCACGCTCCGTAGGCTCCACCGCTACAAGTCTGGGTGCCAGCCTGGCACGGACCGACGCCATCTTCCGGGTGGGCGCTACAGGACTGCTCGTCTCCGTTGGCACAAGCGCAACCAGTCAGCGGACTGCCGTCGCAGTCTTGATCGGTGCCATTACAAAGGTCTGTGGCCCCCGGGTTCCGAGTCTGAGCGGCATCGTCGCAGTCGTTGGTGGGCAGGGGGCTCACCGTTCGATCGACCCACGCGTTCGCCGGGCAGGTCCCCGCGCAGCCGATTGGCGCCGTGAGCGGCGCGTGGCACTGAAAGTACGTCGGGAGCGTCTGATCGCGGTACTCGTCGCCGTCTGCGTCGTAGGACCAGTACTTCTCGCCAAGCGCGCCGCTTTCATCGGTGTCGCCGTCACAGTTGTCGTCCTTGTTGTTGCAAACCTCGGCTTCATCTGGGTTGCGCTGCGCGTCCGTATCGTCGCAGTCGTCGAATGCAGCGGGCGACGGGTTTGCGAGCCACTGTCCTCCCTCGCAGTCACTAGTCGGTGTAGAGCATGAGACAACGGTGGTTGCGTTGGTCGCGGACAGGTGATCGTCTTGGTCGCCGTCGCAAACAAACGTGACCTTGTCTACGACATCTTCGTCTTGCACGCTGGCAATGCTGTCGCAGTCGTTGTCATCGCCGTCGCAAGTCTCCTGGGATGGACCGACGGCACCATTGCAGGTCCCCCACGTGCCGTTCGGTAAGCACTCACGCGTCCCGAACTGGCACGCGCCGACGGGGCGACCTGCCTCGAGTCCAGGATATTCGATAGCTTTGCCTGCAACGGTCGTCGCGCATGAACCCGTTTCACCGGGAGTGCAGGCGCAGGTGGCGCCGCTCGCCAGTTGCCCGTCGTCGAACTGGCCATTGCAGTCTTGGTCGATCTCGTCATTGCAACCGTCCGCAAAACCATCCCCTGCCGGACCGTCCCAACCGTTTGGGTTCACAAGGGCGTCCGCGTCGTTGCAGTCCTCCCCCAACTTAACTGAAATGCCGGGGGATCGAGAGGTGCAACGTGATGCTCCAAAGCTGTCTTGGTCCGCATCTTGGCTGATGAAGTGGCACTCGCCCCCTTCACAGACGGCCTCAGCGCAGTTCGCCGGAACCGTCAACGGCAGGTCGCAGTCAGTAGCCGCGTTGCAGCGTCCGTCGTCAGGATGATCCCCTGAGCCAGCGTCTGTCTCTATGGGGGGGCTGTCGCCCGCATCAGTCAGGCGCACGCCTGAATCGTCGGCTAGCTGCTGGTTGGGGGGCTTGCCAGTAGCGCCGTCCGAGGCGTCGTGGCGCTCCGCCTCTTGATCATCGGCTTGATCATCACCTGGCTCCGCGTGCCCGTCTCGATCCCCGGCGTCGCCTCCTGCCGCTCCTGGTCCAGTCGTTGGCTCACTGCCGCACGCACAGGCCACCAACAAGCTTATCGTTGCCGTAATCCTACCGCGCATTCATCCCCTCCTGCGTGTTCCGATCCCGCCGCGGATGGCGACACTGGCTGCCTACGCAGCTTGTGACTCACCTCCCACCTGAAATAGCGTATCCGGACCGTAGTCCCGCTTCGCTCTGCGCGTCAACGCTAACGAGCAACGTCCCAAATTGTCTGCGTTTATTTCCCGCGAGGACCTTGCGTTAAGAACTTCTTAAGTTCAGCCCGGGAGAGGCTCCGTCAGTCTAAGCCACAACTACTATCGGGTCCTTCACGCACAACGATGACGCACCCGGTTAACCTTCTCTACGTCGCATGGCTGGCGCCGCATTCTGCCCGTAGGGCGCCTATTGCGGGTCAAAATGGGACTTGAGGCTAGGCTGGTCACTTTTTTCGACCTGAGAAAGGTCTACATTTGCCCCAACCTACCGCCACTGTTCAGCAACTCCCAACGCAGGGAAGTCCCTCGACCACTCACTTCTTACCGACGGCCACCACCAGCTCGCACGGACCCACGAAGGCTCCGTCACGCTCGAACACGGCGAGTTCGCGCCCGACTTCTTTCCAAGCCGCGTCGCGCTCCGCTGGCTCAAGAGACGACAACATCTGATGTAGGGCACCGAACGATTCCTGTTCGAAACGCAGGCAAGCGGCGGCGGATTCCATGTGGAGCGGCGCCTGAATCCTCTGCGCTCTGATGTCGGAAAATCCGGCCTTTGCGAAGGCCTCCTCCAGGACGCCGGGCCCACCTAGGCTGAACGGACCTGGTTGACCCGGTGCGGGCGCCCCAAGCTGAGCGTGCCGTCGAACGACGGCAACCGGCGTGCTGAAGAAGCCGTTTTGTGCGGGCGTCGAATAGACGATGGCCGCGACGCGACCGCCAGGGACGAGCACGCGGCGCATCTCTGACAGCGCCAGTTGTTGGTCTGGAAAGTAGATCAGGCCGACGCGCGAGACGACCACGTCGAACGTCGCGTCTTCGAGCTCAAGCTGTTCACCGTCCATCGCCCGCGTAGCGACGTGGGCAAACCCAGCGCGCTTGGCCTCGCTCGCCGCGAACGCCAAAATTTCAGGCGAAATGTCGATCGCGAGCACACTGCCCGCGAGGCCAACGCGGCTCGCAATCTGCAACGTCTGATCGCCCGCGCCCGCCGCGACGTCGAGCACGCGCGCGCCGGACGCCACGCCTGCCAGCTCTAGCATCCGCTCAGTGGCGGGGCCGAGCCAGCGTCTGAGCGTTGGCGCCCAGCGGTGCCAGGCCTCCGCGGCTGCGTCCCATTGGTCGCGGGTCGTGGACTTGTACTTCACTGCATCGAACGTCGCTGGGTTGCTCATGATTCGCTTCTTCCTGCCTTCGCTATTGTTTCCGACCAGGCAGACCCTACCTCCAGGAGCCCTAGCGCAGTGCTGAGCGATGCTCAGCCAGAGCTGAAGCGCGCTCAGGTCAGAAACTGCGCTTGCGTGGCTTCTCGGCGAGTCCAAAGCCGCGCGCGGTCTTCTTCACCAAGTGACGCAACCAAACGTGGGCTGGATCGTCGTCGAACCGTTCGTGCCAATAGGCTTCTTCAGGGTAGGTTGGAAGAGCCAGCGGCGGCGGCAGCACCTGCAGCGGCACCAGGCGCGCGAAATAGCGAATCAGCATGCTGGGACCCGTAAGCAGGAGATCCGACTCGGCAATGACGAGCGGTGCGGTCATGAAGTAGCGCACCCGCGCGGCGACGCGGCGTTGCTCGCCGAGCTTCGCAAGCGCCTGGTCGATCCAAGTCGGCGCCGTGTTGTCCCCCAGCGTGATCACGAGGTGCGGCGTTTCGATATACGTGCGCAGGTCGAGCTGGCCGCGGACAACCGGGTGCTCCTTGCGCACAGCACACGCGAAGCCTTCGGTGTACAGGTCCATGCGCCGAATGGCCGAGGAGTGATCGACGATCGCGCCGAGCGCGAGGTCTAACTCGCCCGTCTCTAGCAACCAGGCGTTGCCCCGCCGCGTGCTCGGCACGACATCGAGCACGACGCCGGGCGCTTCGAGCGCGATGGCTTCGAGCAACGGGGGTAGGAGCAGCGTCGCCAAAAAGTCGGGCGCGGCGATGACGAAGCGGCGCTCGGTCGTCGTCGGGTCGAAAGTCGCGCCGCCGGCGAGCAGGCGCTTGGCGTCCAGCAACAGCTTGCGCAGCGGCGGACCGAGATCCTCTGCGCGTGGGGTGAGCACCATCGCCCGCCCCGAGCGCACCAGCAGAGGATCGTCGAGCAGCGTGCGCAGGTCCGCCAGCGAGTGGCTCATCGCCGACGGCGTGACCCCCGTCCGCTTGGCGGCCGCGCTCACACTGCGCTCACCCAGCAACGCATCGAGGGCAACCAGCAAATTCAGGTTGAAGGTCGCAAGCTCGAAACGATCCATCGCGACACCAGCGTACGCCGTTTAGCGCCGCACGCGAAAGCCTGGGAACACCGAAAGGCGAGGGGAAGTAGCTCGCCGAAGCCGCCCGGCCTTCAGTTCGTGGCCTCGATCGCAGTGCAGGAAGGAGAGGCCGACATCATCGCCGGGGGTCCCCTTGCAGCGGCGCGGATGCACAGCACGCCTGGCTTTCATTTCCTGATCAACAATCACGGATAGGGTGTTGAAGCTTTGGCGCATGGTTGCGATTCGTAGAGAGCCCAACCTCTTTGGAGTTGCCGCCTCAACTGCAGGCCCTTGCCCGACAACGCGAGCGGGCAACCCAAGCAGCGCGGGCACCACAAGAGTGAACTTGAGCCTGTTGGCGCGCGCCTGACGGGCTGCTCCCTGCTACGGAAGTGGATTGACTTCGCCGGGTGGCTAGGGCATTCCAACCCCGTGGGACCCCGAGGTTAGCCGTGAACCAACTTCCGGTACAAGCAGGGGAAATCGTCGACGGAAAGTACCGCATCGAGGAGCTCCTAGGCGTCGGCGGCATGGGGGTGGTCTTCGCGGCGCACCACCTGCAACTTGACGACCGCGTAGCCATCAAGCTCATGCGCGCTGAAGCACTCGACGATCCTCAAGCCGTTGAGCGCTTCTCCCGCGAGGCGCGAGCCGCGGTGAAGATCAAGGGTGAACACGTGGTCCGCGTCCTGGATGTGGGCATGTTGCCGACCAGCGTCCCGTACATGGTGATGGAGTATCTGCGAGGCTCCGACCTCTCCCAGTGGGTTCGGTCCAAGGGCCCCCTCTCAGTGGCTCAAGCCGTCGGCTTTCTGCTGCAGGCAGGCGAAGCGCTCGCCGAGGCCCACGCGCAGGGCATCGTGCACCGAGACTTGAAACCCGCTAACTTGTTCGTGGTCCAGCGGCCTGATGGCAGCCACACGCTGAAGGTGCTGGACTTCGGGATCTCAAAGCTGGGCGGGACCAACGAGGGCTTCACCCAGACCGCGGTGATGATGGGCTCGCCGTATCACATGGCCCCCGAGCAGATGCGCTCGGCAAAGCACGCGGACGCGCGAAGTGACCTCTGGGCATTCGGAAGCATCCTGTATGAGCTGCTCACGGGCAAGCCCCCGTTCGATGCCGACAATATGCCTGAGCTGGTCCAGCGCGTGATGTTCGAGCAGCCGGCACCAATCACCGCGCTACGCGCCGATGTGCCGATTCACATCGAGCAGACTATTCAGCGGTGCCTGCAGAAAGATCCGTCGCTGCGTTTTCAAACAGTCGCTGAGCTGGCCGGGGCCTTGTCGGCGTTTTGTCCTGACTGGTCCCAGAGCTCGTTGACGCGGATCGCAGCGGTGACTGGGACAAGCAAGGTCACGCCGATCGCGCGCCAGCGGACAGGGACGCTTGAAATCGTGACGGTCGCCCCGTCGGAGTCTGCTGCAGCCCACACTCGAGGGCGCTTGCGTCTCAAGCTGAGCGTTGGCGCCGTGAAAGTGGGAGCGCTTGTCGTTTTTTTTCTAGGAACCCGGGGCGCCGATGGTCCCTCTCCGGCCTCCGAACACGCTGCGACCATCTCCTCGGAGCGCGCCCTGGCAGGCGACGCGCTGGGCAGCGCGGCTGCGGCGCCGAACCACGCCGCCAGCTCATCGGCGCCTGGCCCAGCCTCACAGAGCGGCGGAGCGCATCAGCTAGCACCAACGGTCCAGGCTGGTCCCGCTCAGGCATTGCTCCCGGTCGCCGCGGACTCTGCGCCGAAAGTCAGGCCGCCCACCACCCCTGCCCCCGGTCCTTCCCAGGAGGCGACTGCCCGACCTGCTCTCCGGCAGCCCAAGCCATCACTCCCCCCTAGAGAGCCCGCCACCCCCGCGAAGCTGCGCGATATCGAGGCTTTGATCGGTGAGAGGCACTGAGAGACCCTCGATGAAACGTACGACTGCCGCCTGCGGCGCCCTGATGCTTGCGTTGTTCACTCCTCACCCAGCTGCCGCTGGGGATCCTGCCCTGGCCGAGAGCCTGTTCCGTCAAGCCCGCGAGTCGATGCGGGCTGGAGACTACTCTGCTGCCTGCCCGAAACTCGAAGAGAGCTTCGCACAAGACGCCGCGACCGGCACCCTGTTGGCGCTCGCTTTGTGCCAAGAACAAGCGGGTAAAACAGCGAGCGCTTGGGCGACCTATGGCACCGTCGTCGCGCGCAGCGCGCGGGAGGGCCAAGCCGATCGTGAAGCCGTCGCTAAGGAGCGCCGCCAGGCTCTGGAGGGCAGGCTCTCCCGCTTGACGATCGAGGTTCCCGCGGAGGTTCGAGCGCTGCCTGGCCTGGAAATCAGGACCAATGGCAACCCCGTCGGAGAGGGTGCCTGGGGCACGCCGGCCCCGGTGGATCCAGGCCCGCATCAGGTGGAAGTGAGCGCGCCCGACAAAGCACCGTGGAGCACCAGCATTCAGGTGGGCGAAGGTGGTGACGCGGTGACGCTAGTGGTCCCCCCGCTCACTGACGCTCCGCCCGCAGGCGTCGCTGCCGCCCCCTCCGCGCCAGCGGACGCTCCGCCGCCGCCGCAAGCTGCCAAGGACGAGGCCCCTGCTGCTGTCAGGCCGCTCAATACCGTTGCGCTGGCGATGGCTGGAGCCGGGGTTATCGGCCTGGGTGTCAGCGGGTACTACGGTCTGCGCGCGAGCAGCTTGAACGAGGACTCGAAGCGAGGCGACCGTTGCGACGAAAGTAACGACTGCGACACTGAGGGTCTGGCCTTGCGCGAAGACGCGGTAGACGCTGCCACAGTGGCGACGGTGTTCCTCGTGACCGGCGGCGTACTCACCGCCGCGGGCGTCACCCTGTACGTTCTGGGCGACTCAACAGGAAGCGGCGAACCTCACGCGGTCGTCACGCCTTCAATCACAAGCTCCAGCGCGGGCCTTTACATGACCGGGCAGTTCTAACATGAAAAAGTCACCGCTACCCTTGGTGCGGACCGCCCAAGTAGTCGCGCGGTCTACCCTCGGTCTTTCGCTTCTGTGCAGCTGCCAGGGCCTGCTCGGCATCGAAGACGGAACGCTGAGGGTCGACTCCGGACCGGAGCGCGATGACTCGGGAGCTACGCCTGCGGAGACCCCGCAAGCGAAAGACGCAGGACCCCTCCTAGCGCGAGACGCAGCCACTCCAGCCGTCACACACTTAGACGCGGGGCTAGCCGACGCAGGTCTCATAGACGCAGGACCAGCCGACGCAGGACCAGCCGACGCGGGTCTGTTGGGCGGGGGGGCGGAGGACGCGGGTCCAGCCGACGCGGGGCCCACACCGCCCGATGCCGGCACGCCGGCGGCTGAGGAATTCACTGTCACGATCAATGAGGTGGTAACTAGTGGCGGCAATC
The DNA here is from genome assembly GCA_039796375.1 of Pseudomonadota bacterium. Classification (GTDB taxonomy): domain Bacteria; phylum Myxococcota_A; class Polyangia; order Polyangiales; family Polyangiaceae; genus SZUA-265. Next base: position 2,055 of record JBDKJZ010000187.1, on the reverse strand, counting down.
CGAACGACTGGGTCGAGCTGTACAACGCAGGTCCGGGGGTTGCGACGCTGGATGGTTACGTCCTGAAAGACTCCGACGACAACAACATTTTTCTCCTGCCTGCGGGGACCACCATCCCCGCGGAGGGCTTCCTTGTGCTTGAAGAAGCGACGTTCGGGTTTGGTCTTGGGAGCGCTGACGCGGTGCGCCTCTTCGGTCCGGACGGTATCTCCATCATACACGCCTACAGCTGGACCCAACACGCGGCACCCGGCTACGGCGCCTGTCCCGAGGGAGAGCGCTTCCTGACTGAGACGACCCGAGTCACGAAGGGCACTGCGAATGACTGCGCTCCCGGCGTCGTCCTCAATGAGATTGAATCCAGCGATGGCGCGTCACCGGACTGGGTTGAGCTGTACAACGCCAGCCTCAGAGCGATCGACGTCTCGGGCTACGTTCTTCGCGATGACGACGATGCCCACGCCTACATCCTTCCGAACGGAAGCGTGATTGCGGCGGGTCGCACCCTTGTGCTTGAAGAGCCCGACTTTGGTTTTGGTTTGAGTTCTGCGGACAGCGCGCGACTGTTCCTTCCGGACGGCACGACGCTGCTCGACAGCTACAGCTGGGCGGCCCACGCCCCTCGAACCTACGGGCGTTGCCCCACCGGTGGGCCCTTCACGAGCCTCTTGACCGCAAGCAAGGGCGCAGCGAACGCCTGCGAGGGGGAAATTGCCGCCGCCTCTTGGCCCGGGACGAGCGCCGCGGCCACCAGCGACTTGCCCAACGCCTTTGGAGCCAACCTCAGCGGGCTCTCCTATGAGGCAGGCCCGACCCCGCTCGACGACGTCATCTGGGCGGTACGCAATGAGCCGTCCGTGCTGCACCGGCTGGTGCCGAGTGGCGCCAACTGGGTCCCAGACCCAGCCGACTCTTGGGGCGCAGGCAAGGATCTGAACTATACGGACGGCGCGGGTTCGCCTGACGCGGAGGGGGTCACTCGAGCGGAACTCGCCGAATCGGGCATCTACGTGGCGGCCGAGCGCGACAACGACAATGGCGACGTGAGCCGCTTGAGTGTGCTGCGCTTCGACACCGCTCACCCGGCGAGCTCGCTCGTCGCGACCCACGAGTGGAACCTGACGGGGGCGCTACCGACCACTGACGCCAACCGCGGACTCGAAGCGATCGCGTGGATGGCGGATACGTGGCTCCTCAGCCAGGCCTTCTACGACGACCGCTTGATGAAGGCGTATGACCCGTCAGACTACCCCGCGCACGGCGCTGGACTATTCGTGGTGGGCGTCGAAGCTACGGGAATGCTCTACCTCTTCGCGTTGAGCAGCGCGGGCAGCACGTATCAGCAGGTCTCTGAGCTTCACAGCGGCAACGAGCGCGTGAACGCACTGGAGTTTGACCAAGGCACGGGGAAACTTTGGTCCTACTGCGGCGCGGGCTGCGCCGAAGTCGCCAGCGTGCTCAGCATCGACACCACACCGGGTTCCCCGACCTTGGGTCGGCTGACGCTGAGGAGCCGCTACCTCTCTCCCACCCCCCTGGGGAGCCTGGCCAGCGAGGGAATCGCTGTAGCGCCTGAATCGCGCTGCGACAATCGAAGACATAAACCATTTTTTTGGTCCGATGACGCCCAGAACGGAAACCACTCTCTGTGGCGTGGCAGCGTTCCCTGTGGCCCCTGAGGGAGCCGCGCCAGGCCGTGCGTCAGCTCGGAACCGCCTGGCGCGGCGGTGCCCGCCCGCTTGAGCGAGCCTGGGCTTAGGTCTACACGGCCAGCGTGTTTGGACTATCTTCTGTCCCAATAGCAAGGGCGCAACGCGCCCGCCCGAGCCCGAAGTGAAGACCAGGGCGCTCTCGGTCAAGTCGTGGAGAATGGAGCTGACTTGGAGCTCGCCATCTCGCTCGAAGCGCTCCATCACTCACGCCCGCGAGGCCATGCCTTCTTTCCGAAGGAACTCGAGCACCGCTTGCCATAAGGTCGTGCCAGCAAGCGCCCCTTGGAGTTCCAAGCGTTCGACACGCCCCAAATCACTGTTTCGTTGGCAATTGGCTCTCAGT
>JBDKJZ010000186.1:0-9489 GCA_039796375.1 Pseudomonadota bacterium | reverse complement strand
CCAAGAGCTGCTGCACAACGCTCATGCGCTCATGCGGCGGCATCTCGAACCCGCGCAGCTCCAGCAAGCCCAAACGCCCGGTAGGGCCGTCAGGGGAGAAGAGCTTATCAATGCAAAACTCGGTACGATGGGTGTTGCCTGTCACATCCACCAACAAATTCCTGAGCACCCGGTCGACGAGCCACGGAGGGCAACTTGCGCCCCTCTTCGGCAGCTGCTCAAGCGCGAGCTCCATCTCGTAGACAGCGTCGTTGCGCGCCTCGTCCAAGCGTGGCGCCTGCGAGGTCGGTCCAATAAAGCGCCCGCTGAACAGGTACGAAAGCGCCGGGTGATTGTTCCAATAGCGAACTAGGCTTCCGAGCACATCCGGCCTGCGTAAGAACGGGCTATCGCCCGTGTTGATGCCCCCCAAGACCACGTGGTTGCCCCCACCGGACCCAATGTGGCAGCCATCCAGCTCGAACTTCTCCGCGACCAGTTTCTCGACGCGCGCGGCTTCGTAGAGCTGCTCGGTCTGCAGAACAGCTTCTCTGAAGCTGCCGACAGGGGGAACATTCACCTCTATCACGCCGGGATCGGGCGTGACCTTGAAGTCCATAAGCCGTGGATCCCGCGGGGGCGGGTACCCTTCAAGCTGAACGGGAATGCCCGTAGCCTTGGCGGTGACTTCAAGCGCAGCGACGAGTTCTACGAACTGCTCAAGATGCGGTAGCGGCGGCAAGAACACGCGCAGCGTGCCCTCCCGCGGTTCGAAGCAGATCGCTGTGCGCGCCAAGCCTAGCGCTGACTCAAACGAACCGGGCGGAATGAACGGATCGGCCACACTGCCGAGCAGTCGTCCCGCGGACTTCCCTGTCGCTTCGGCGTCGGGGCTCCGCACGGGACGGCGCACGGGGTTCTTCAGCTGCGGGGTCGGGAGCAGCTCCCCCCGCCGAGAGTCTCCGGGTGGAATCGGGAACCGCCAGTGCGTGGGTAAGCTCGGGCGCGGCGCGCTCGGGTCCAAGCCCGTGTCCGGCTCGCGATCGACCTCGGCTATCCAAGGAATCGAATCCAGCGGCAGGCGAAAGCCGAGCGGCGAGTCCCCGGGCAATAAGAAACAGTGCTCGTTCCTCAGGAACCACTCGCCACTCTGCCAGGTGTCCTCGTGTTTGAGCGGTAAGACCCAGCCCACTTTGCTTCCCAAACCTTGCTTGAACACCTTCGCCAGGCGGCTCCGCTCGTGGGGATCGTCCAGGCGACTATTGAGCACGTCTACGTTGGTCGGTAAGCGGCCTTCGCGCCAGAGATAGTACCAGGCGTCTTCGTACGCCGGAAAGAGCCCGTGCTTTGCGAGGCCGAGGTTCTTTGCCAGCTCAAGGGCAAAACGCTGAGCATGCGCTTCAGTGTGTCCGTGGGAGTGATTGCTCTTCGCGAGCCACTCGGGGTCTTTCCACAGGGCGACGCGATCTGTTCGAAAGTAGCAGGTCATCGCCCAACGCGGCAGCTGCTCCCCCGGGTACCACTTGCCCTGCCCATGGTGAAGCACCCCGCCGGCGCCCCAAAGAGGGTACAGCCGCCGAAGCAAGCGATCGGCGATCGCCTCCTTGCGAGGAGAGGTCGCGACGATATTCCACTCGGGATCGTCGGGGTGCTCACTGCTCACAAACGTCGGCTCACCGCCGGTGGTCAAGCGCACATCGGCGTCCCGAAGGCGCTGATCTATCTGTTCCCCGAGCGCCAGGATCGCCGCCCATTCTTCATCAGTGTAGGGCTTCGTTACGCGCGGTCGGTCCACCACGCGCGTCACTTCCATGTGAAACCCAAACTCGGTCTCCACCTTCTCAAGCCCCCCCTCGATCGGCGCGGCCGATGACGGCTTCGGAGTCGCCGCGAGCGGGATGTGCCCCTCAGCTGCGAGCAGACCGCTCGTCGGATCTAGGCCGACCCAGCCGGCGCCGGGAATGTACGCCTCACACCAGGCGTGCAGATCCGTGAAGTCCTTCTCCGGACCGGCGGGTCCGTCCGTAGGGCGTTGATCAGCGGTCAACTGAATGAGGTAACCCGAGACGAAGCGGGCTGCGATGCCCATTCGCCGCAACACCTGCACCATCAGCCACGCCGAGTCTCGACACGATCCCTTCGCGAGTACCAGGGTTTCCTCAGGCGTTTGTACCCCTGGCTCGAGCCGAATGATGTAGCTGACGGCCCGATAGACCGCTCCGTTCAAGTCGATGAGAAAATCGACCGTACGTCGCTTCTTCCGATCGATGGTCTTGATGAACGCCGCCAACTTCGGCGTCATGTTCTCTGTCTCTAGGTAGGGCTTGAGCTCCTCCGCGAGGGCCACCTCGTACTCAAACGGGTACTCGTCAGCGCTCGGATCGAGATAGAAGTCGAACGGGTTGTACGCCTCCAAGTCTGCAACGATATCCACGGTCACGCTGAACTTCGAGACCCGCTCAGGGAACACCAAGCGCGCGATGTAGTTGCCGTGCGGATCTTGCTGCCAGTTGATGAAGTGCTGCTTGGGTTCGATCGTCAGCGAATACTTGTGGATCGGGGTACGGTTGTGCGGCGCCGGCCGCAGGCGGATCTGGTGGGGACCGAGCAGCGCGGGGCGCTCGTAAGTGTAAGAGGTCCGGTGGTTGAGGGCGACGCGGATAGCCATAAATGCTTCTAGTTACTTGGAGTAGTCAAAAAACTCATGTTGAAGCGACGACGCGACATCGTTCAACGCCAATTGAAGGTGGTCGATATACTCGTGCAGCCCCGTAGCCATCACGTCTTCTATCTTTGCGTAGCCCAGCTGTGCACCGAGCTGCCCGAGTCGGTGCTCCGCGTCAATGCGACTGCCGTTCACGGAGGTCCCGCTGAGCGCGTGCAAGCTGAGCTGGGCCTGCTCGACACAATAGAGAATGCTGCGAGGAAACTCCCGATTTAACAGCAAGAAGTTAGCGACGTTGTCCGGGGTTGTCACGTGGTAACCTTGCCGATACATCTGCAGCGCGCTCGCCGAGTTGAGCAACGCCGCCCAGCCCACCTGATCGACCGTCGTCCCCACATCCGACAGACTGGGGAGGAGCACGTAGTACTTCACGTCCAGAATGCGCGACGTCTTATCGGCGCGCTCAAGCAGGCGTCCTACTTGAGCGAAGTGCCACGCCTCGCCGCGACTGAGGGTCGCCTGGGTCACCCCCTCATAGTGAATGCCGCTCAGCTTCACGCGATTGTAGAAGTCGCTCATGTCGCCAAGCGAGAACGGCTGCTTGCTGGCATCGACCACCATCAAGTAGAACTCATTCAGCTCTTGCCACATCTCGCGCGAGATGATCTCGCGCACGGTGCGAGCGTTGTCGCGCGCAGCACTCACCGCAGACAAGATCGAGTTCGGGTAGGCCTTATCGAAGGTCAGGAACCAAGCGACCGACTCTGGCGTCACCTTGCCGTAGTGCTCCTGGTACCAGGCTTGGTCACCGGTGGTCAGCACCAACGGATCCCAGCTGGGGCGCTCGGAGATAGGAGTCTCGAGCATCAAGTTCAGGTTCACGTCGACGAAGCGCGCAACGTTCTCGGCGCGTTCGACGTAGCGACTGGACCAGTACAGCGCCTCGGCGACCCGGCTCAACATGCGGCGCTTAGGAGCCGCTGACCGCTGCGTCTGCGACTGGCTCTGTGACGAGGCCAGCACCGTTTGAGTTTGAGCGTTTGAATCTTGGAGTTCCATGCGGGTATATTCCTTAGCCGTCAAACTCGCCTTCACTTGGCGAGCACCCAAGTGTCTTTGCTACCGCCACCCTGAGACGAGTTCACCACTAAGGACCCGCGCTTCAGCGCCACGCGCGTCAGCCCCCCGGGCTGCACGTAGACGTCTTCGGCGCAGAGCGCGTAGGGGCGCAGGTCCACGTGCCGGGGCTCAAAGGCCTTGTCGATAATCGTCGGGACTCGCGAGAGCGATAGCGTCGGCTGGGCGATGTAGCCCCGTGGGTTGTTGCGTATGCGACCCGCGAAGTCTCGTTGCTCAGCCGCAGTAGAATGGGGTCCGACCAACATGCCGTAGCCGCCTGCCCCATCGGTGGCTTTGACCACGAGCTCGGCCAAGTGCTCGAGCACGTACCGTCGGTCGTCGTCATATGCGCAAACGTAGGTCGGCACGTTCTTGATGATCGCATCTTCAGACAAGTAAAAGCGGATGATCTTTTCAACATAGGCGTAGACCGCCTTGTCGTCGGCCACACCCGTGCCAGGCGCGTTAGCCAACGCCACCTTACCCTCAAGGTACACTCGCATCACGCCGGGAATGCCGAGCAGCGAGTCCGGACGAAAAACTTCGGGGTCGAGGTACTCATCGCCCACACGCCGATAGATGACGTCCACGCGCTCGAACCCACTGGTCGTGCGCATCATCACGTAGCCGTCCCGCACAGTCAGGTCGGCTGCCTCGACCAGCTCGATCCCCATCTGCTGCGCCAAGAAGCAGTGCTCATAGTAGGCACTGTTGAATCGACCCGGTGTCAGCACGACGACACGCGGATCTTCGACCCGATCTTTGGCTAAGTACTGCAAGGCGGCGAGCAGCCGCATCGGGTAGTCGTCGATGCCACGAATCGACATCCCTTCAAACACGCGGGGCAAGGTACGCTTGACGATCTGCCGGTTCTCTAGCACGTAGCTCACCCCCGAAGGGCAGCGTAGATTGTCTTCGAGTACGTAGTAGTCACCGTCGTTGTGGCGCACCAAGTCGGTGCCGCTGATGTGACACCAAATCCCTTGTGGCGGCACCAGGCCCTTGAGCACAGGCCGAAACTCAGCGCACGTCTCAATCAAGTAACGGGGGACTATCCCCTCTTTCACAATTCTCTGTTCACCATAGACGTCGGTTAGAAACATGTTCAGGGCACGCAAGCGCTGTGCAATGCCCGTCTCTAAACGCTCCCACTCCGCCGCCCGAATGATCCGGGGGATCAAGTCAAACGGAAAGATGCGCTCAACCGCGTCTTCGTCGTCCGTCCGCAGGGTGAACGTGATGCCCATGGTCATCAGAGCGTGCTCGGCCGCTTGCTGCCGCGCCTCCAAGACCCCCGGCGCTAGGCCGTTAATCCCGTCGACCAGAACCTCCAGGCCCTCGCGCGGGACGCCTGCTTCCTTAAACAGTTCGTCGAAGAAGGGTCCGTTCTGAGGGTCATAGGAATGAAAGTCCATCGCGTGCTCCGCCGGTCTACCTGCCGTGATCGCAGGGCTGAAACGCTTTCTAGGCTATTTCCAGAATGTGTCGCGCCTACAAACGCTCCGGAGAATCGCCTTTTTTCCTCGCCGGGGGGCGGAATCGGCGCAATCGCTGCGCCTACCGACGTGTCTTTCGCCCCAGGGGAGCGGAGCTGGGGTCTTCGCGTCCGCCTAGGCGGTAGCTATTCAACCCTACCAAGAGCACGCTTCACCGATGAGTCCTCTCAATGTTCGAAGAACGTCTGTCTGCCTGTACCCCGATACCTCACGAGTGCTGGCGCGAGGCTTCGCGTTAGGAGACACAGAGAAGACTGACGGAAAAACCAAAGGCGACCGAATCGTGGACCGCGTGCTCGCGCTCGACGAGTCCGTGGTCGTCACCACGCTGCAGTCACTGATGGCGCGGTTTTCGAGCCGACACCGAGACATCGGCGCGGTCTTCGAACGGAACTTCTCGGCGGTGCTACCGCGCATCGCGAACGCCGACGGGATCACTTTTGAGCGCAGGTTGCTAATCGGCGCTTGTTTCACTCATGAGTACTCGATTGAAGCCGCAGCGCTGACCAACCCGTCTATCGTGAAGGCCCCTGATCAAACGCACCTCGCAGACGGTGCGACCCGGTTTGTCCTCAGTCTGCGCGCAATCGGCGAAGGACACATTTCGTCCATCGAGTTTCGGTCTGGAGTCGTAGACGCCCAGGGCGACGTGCGACTGGATCCGGTCCCAAGCCGCCTCGTGAGTACCGCGCAGCACCAGGCGCCGATCTACGAAAAACAGTTCTTCGCTAGCAAACTCATCGAACTACACGCTCACGGCGAGGGCACCGCGGAAATACTTGATGGCCTGCCCGAGCACTTCACACTGACTGAACTCGAGGCAGCGATCGGACGCGCCGACGCAAGGGGCGCGGTAAACTCGGACTCTGCACGGCTTACTCGAACGCTGCACTGGCTGGCGACGTCCAACTACGAGAGTACTTTTCGGCCAGAGACGACGCTGTCAGAACGAGTGCTGTTCCCCAGCGGCCCGGCCGAGAGCAACGGGATGGAGGACGCTCGCTTCGTCAGGTTTGTCCGGGACGACGGGACGCTCACGTACTTCGCCACGTATACCGCGTACGATGGCTTCCAAATCTTGCCTCAACTCATCGAGACGGATGATTTTCTGCGTTTTCGAATTGCGACGCTCAACGGGCCCTGTGCGAAGAACAAGGGAATTGCACTGTTTCCGAGGATGATTGGCGGTCGGTACTTTGCGTTGGGTCGCCTAGACAACGAAAACAACTTCTTGCTCACGAGCGACAACGTGAGGTTCTGGTACGATTCGGTTGTTCTGCAACGCCCGCGAGCCCCGTGGGAGCTCTTGCATATTGGCAACTGCGGTTCACCGCTTGAGACCGAAGCGGGGTGGCTGGTCATCACCCACGGAGTCGGGCCGATGCGTCAGTACGCGATTGGCGCGCTGCTCCTGGACCTAGAGGACCCGACCCGCGTTCTAGGACACCTCAGTGAGCCGCTGCTCGATGTCTCTGAAGACCAGCGAGAGGGGTATGTCCCCAACGTTGTTTATTCCTGTGGCAGCATGATCGCGGGTGAGCACTTAGTGCTCCCTTACGGCATCTCGGACGTAGGCGCTGGCATCGTGACGGTACGAGTGAGTGAGCTGCTTGAGCGGTTGACTGCCGCCTAGTGTGAGCGTCCCAGCAAGAAGCGTATCTAGCTGACCTCGTGCCTTCGCCCGCCGGGGCCACCTTCACCGCTGTCGCTGAGCCGAACCTCCGTCTCGAGCAGGTTCATATCCGCCAACGCGAGCAGGAACGAAAGCGTAGATTCCGCGCCCTGGTTCTCATTGGCCCGGTCCTGATGCAAGCCGTCTCGGCAACCGCCAGTGCTTGGATCGTAGAGGGAGGTGTGAAGCGCGTTTTCACCCAGAAACCAACTGAACGCACGCCACATCTCGTTGATCCAGGCTCGATCGCCGGTCGCCCGCCAGCTGTCCAGGCTCGCCGCAACCATCGCACAGGCCTCGACGGGCTGCTGATCGAAAACTGGGCGTTCAGCCCCGCGTCGGTAAAACCCGTTCGAGCCGATGGGGCAGAAGGTCCCGTCCGGGGCACGGTACAAGTCCCTAAGCCACTCGAGGGACTTGAGTCCGGTGCTGAGCATCTCTGCGTGATCGAGGCGTGAACCAGAGACGATTAGCGCCTGGGGAAGCCGCGCATTGTCATAGGTGAGCAAGTCCCCACACCAGGGCCAGTCCGCCGAAGCGTAACTCTTAAACGAAGCCAGGAGCCGCTCGGCCAGGCTCCGCCGGGCATTGTCCATCTCGCGTTCGCCCGCGAATACGCCAAGGTACTCGTGCATACCCAGTAACACGAAGGCCCAGGCCCGCGGGTGCTCCAGCTCTAACGCTTTAGGGAGCGCTATCTGGAAGAGCCGACGCGCAAGCGCTCGCCGACCCGCGTCCTTTGAGCGCGCGACGGCTGCACCCAACGCCCAGACAGCCCGACCGTGGCTGTCCTCACTGCCGAGCGCTTCTAGCTGCCGGTCGTAAGTCATGAAGTTACGAAAGCGCCCCGTCTCCAGATGCAGCGCGTAGTCCAGAAACGCCAGATATCGATTGGTCAGGGGCTGGGTAACGAGGGTATCAAGCACTTCCGCTTCTTCGACGTAGGCCAGCAGCAGCAACGCTCGGGCGTTGTCGTCGGTGCAGTATCCGTCGGCGTAGCGCGGCACTGAGAAATGTGCGTGCTGCAACAGCCCCGTCTCATCGGTGAGAGTGCTCAGGTGCCGAAGATCGAGCACCGGCAGCTCAACGGGATGCACCATCGACTTCCTCGCGACGAACGCCGGACAGCGAGTTCCAGAATGCTCCCGTTTTGCGCGAGCAAAGCTCTCTACGTACTGTTTCGCAACAGACGGCCACTTCATGCTGAGCCCGTACTCAGCCGACCTAGTGCTTAGGTCGGCTAGCGCTTGTGGATGCTCAATCAGCCGTCCAATTTCAGCGGCCAGCGCGGCTGAATCTCGCATCGGCACCAGAACCCCGCGGCCGTCGACCAAGAGTTCGCGTGCATACTGATAAGGGGTAGAGACGGCGGGGATCCCGTTGCCCAGCGCATAGGCGAGCGTCCCTGAGGTGATTTGCTCCGGGTTGAGATACGGCGTGATATAGAGATCCGCGGCCGAAAGGAACTCCGCCAACTCGCCGGCTTCGACGAAGCGGTCGTGGAAGACGACGTTCTTTTCTACGCCAAGGCTCAGCGCTCGTTGTTGCAGGCCCCGACGGTAGGTTTCGCCGTGCTGCTCTTTGATGTGCGGATGGGTCACGCCAACGACGACATACATGGTATTCGGATGCCGCTTCAGCACGCTGGGCAGCGCCTCGATCACGTATTCGATGCCTTTGTCCGGCGACAGCAGCCCGAAGGTCAGCAGCTGAAACGTATCTCCGACGCCGAGCCGCTCGCGACTTTGGGCTCGACTCGGAAGCGTCGGGATGCCGTGGGGAATGAAGTCTATCTTGTCTGGCGGGACGCCATGGACTTCTTGAAGAATTGCGGCCCCCTGGCGACTCATCACCACGATTCGCGTCGACAGGCGCGCGATTTCATCGAGCACGCGACGCTGCGAAGTGCTGGGGCTCCGAAGAATCGTGTGCAGCGTGGTCACTACCGGCATCCGCACGTCTCCAAGGACCGAAAGGATGTGACTCCCTGACTTGCCGCCAAAGATCCCGTACTCGTGCTGTAGGCTCAGGACGTCGACGGCACTGACGTTCAAGAAGTCCGCAGCGCGGCGGTACGATGCGAGATCGCCCTCCGTGATTTCGAAGCGCACATCACGGCCATAGGCGTATCGCTTGCCTGGGTCATTCACGGCCACCACCGGGCAGTCCAGCATCGGAAAGGTTCCGGTGAGCGCTTCGGCGAGGTCGGTGGTAAACGTCGCGATTCCGCACTGTCTAGGGAGGTGATTCCCCAGCAGTCCGACGCGCTGAAAGTCCGTGTTCGGCGTACTCAAACTGATCTTGCCTCCGCAAATGGAGCGCGAAAGACAGAGATCGACGCTTCGCCACGCCCGACGACTCCGTTGGGCGATAGTGGTCCATAACGAGGACCAGCACAAGCGATCCGTCGTGAGCGGGGTCGTATCGAGCTGATATCGATGACCGTTGTTGGCTGGTTCAGCGTTCAGTCTGCTATTTGGGCCCTAGTCTCCAGCTAGCCGGGCACTAGGTGAATCGCAGGTTCATGAGCGTACCTCAGACGATAGTCGCCGAGGTCC
>JBDKJZ010000185.1:0-9495 GCA_039796375.1 Pseudomonadota bacterium | reverse complement strand
CACGCGAGCTCTGCGCCCAAGTGGCGCGCGAGTTTCGGAAGCTGGGGCGGGACAAGTCGGGTCTGTCGGTGCTCGTGGTCTCGGGGGGTGAATCGGGTCGCCAACAAGCCTATGCGTTGTCGCGCGGCGTCCACGTGGTAGTCGGAACCCCGGGGCGCCTGCTCGACCACCTGTCCCGCGGCACCATCCGCCTCGATGAGCTCACAACGCTCGTGCTCGACGAAGCCGACCGAATGCTCGACATGGGGTTTCTGCCAGACATTGAACGACTGCTTGAGCAGACACCCGCGTCGCGCCAAACCATGCTGTTCTCGGCGACCTATCCCTCCTCGATCAAGGCGATCAGCGCGAAGCATCAGCGTGAGCCCGCGCATGTGACTATCGAATCTGAACTGACTGAAGCCCCGCAAATCCGTCAGCTCGTAGTCAGCGTACACGCTGAACACCGCTTGACGGCGCTGTGCTGGCAACTCGCCGAGCACCAGCCGGACGCAGCGTTGATCTTTTGCAACTTAAAGGCGACCGTCGCCGAGCTAACCCTTCAGCTGCACGCCCTCGGCGCGAGCGTGGCGTGTCTACACGGCGATCTGGAGCAAGTGGAGCGAGACCAAGTCTTGGCCAAGTTTCGCAACGGCAGCGTGCGCTTCTTGGTCGCGACCGATGTCGCCGCGCGCGGCATTGACATCGCCGACTTGGACATGGTCGTAAACTATGAGGTCCCGGGCCAACCGGGAGTCTACACCCATAGAATCGGTCGTACCGGCCGCGCCGGCAAGGTCGGACTCGCGGTCTCTCTGTTAACTCCTGGCGACATGCGCAAGCTCCCGAGCATGGACCAGCAATCAGCGCTGCCACTTGAGCGTTTGAGCCTCGAGCCCGAGCAGCTCCGCCTTCACGCCCGTCACGCGGGCGCCATCGTAGAGCCGGCGAAAATGGCGACGATTCACATCGCGGGCGGGCGCAAAGACAAGCTGCGGCCCGGCGACATCCTCGGGGCGCTCACCGGCGAAGCCGGCGGCATGAACGCGACCGACATCGGAAAGATTGAGATTCACGACCGCATCGCCTTCGTCGCGGTGAGCCGCGGACTCGCTCGCCACGCGGCGGATAGCCTCAGTCAGGGCCGCATGAAGGGGCGCGCGTTCCGGGCGTCGCTGCTTCGCTAGTTACGTTGTGAGATACGTTCGGCGCGTCGGTACGGTAGGCTCAGCGCAGGGCGGTGGGCGCGGGGCGGTCGGTGCGGTGGGCGGTGCGACAGGCGCGCACAGTGAACACTCTACCCAGATCCATCGGTGGGCCCTGCCGCGGGCACGCAGATAGTCGCGATTGCTACTTTCTCACGAGAGAACAAATACCCGCGCATCCTCCGAAACTGCGCCGGGCTCTTGCCGAGCAACCGTGGGCGGGTTCCCGGCGCGCGCACCGAAACCTCCGCTGTGGAGCGCTTGCACCTCTGCGCAAAAGCCTCGGGCCCGATGCAAGCCTATTTCCGTCGCGGGCGAGCCGCGCCAACGCCGCGCCGACCTCCGTTAGGTGTGGCACTCAGCTCGCGCGATGCACTTCAGCTCGCGCGCCCTTCGTTTAGCTCACGCGCGATGCACTCAGCGATGCGCAGGCCGTCCAACGCGGCGCTGACAATACCGCCCGCGTAACCGGCACCTTCACCCGCCGGATACAGCCCGTACCAGGCGCGGCTCATCAAGCGCTCGCTGTCACGCGGGATCCGAACGGGTGAGCTCGTTCGCGACTCTACGCCAACCAGCACGGCCTCTTCGCTGATGAAACCGCTCAATTGTTTGTCAAAAGCGCGTAAGCCCTCGTGTAACCTAAGACTGATCCCAAGCGGCACGGCGTCAAACACCTCCGCGAGGTTCGTGGCCGTGAGCCCGGGCACGTAGCTCGTCTTGGGGGTCGTGCTGGACGCTCGTCCCGCTAGAAAGTCGGGCACGCGAGTCGCCGGCGCTTGCAGCAGCGCGCCGCCAGCGCTGAAGCCCGCGCGTTCAACCGCGGCTTGCAATTCTACACCGCCAAGCGGGCCCGTGAACCCGGCGCGCACGAAATCTTCTGGCTCGACGCTAACCACGATACCGCTATTGGCATAGCGTGAACTGCGTTTCGCGAGGCTCATCCCGTTGACCACGAGCTCCCCCTGCGCGGTCGATGCCGGCACGATGAACCCACCGGGACACATACAAAACGAGAACACCGCCTGCGGCTTCTTGCTCTCCACAAGACGGTAAGCGGCGCTCGGGAGCTTTGGGTGCCCCGCAGACGTGCCGTACTGGATCGTGTTGATTTGGGTTTGTGGGTGTTCAATGCGTGTCCCCATCGCAAACGCTTTGGGCTCAAGCGGGTGCCCTGCGTCGTGCAGCATCGTGAAGACATCGCGCGCCGAGTGTCCCGTCGCGAGCACGACGTGATCGGCAGGCAGCTCAGTACCGTCGGCAAAGCGTAGACCGGTGACCCGCGCCGCGTGTTCAGAGGGTGCGGCCGCCACGCTCGACGACGCGGAGCCTGCGCGCAAGATCTCGACGACGCGTTTGCCAAACAAGAACTGCACCCCGACGGCTTCGAGCCGCTCGCGAATCGCGGTCACCACCTTCGGCAAGCGGTTGCTCCCGATGTGCGGGCGCGCTTCCGTCAAAATCTCCTCGGGGGCGCCGTGAAGCGCCAGAATTTCCAAGATGTCCCGCACGGGGCCACGCTTGTGAGCGCGCGTGTACAGCTTGCCGTCGCTGTACGTGCCGGCGCCGCCTTCACCGAAACAATAATTGCTGTCTGGGTCGACGCTGCCGCGCCGGGTGAGGCCCTTCAAGTCTTTGCGGCGCGGCTGCACCAGCTTGCCGCGATCCACCACCGTGCAGGCGATGCCGCGGCGGGCGAGCTCATAGGCGCAAAACAGCCCGCACGGGCCATCGCCGATGATCACGGTGCGTCGTTCGCCTTGCACCTCTTTCGGGTGCGGCAACGCGAGATCTATTAGCTGAGCTCGCTCCGCCCCGACCTCAAATAACAAATGAAACCGGACACGCCCGCGCCGGCAATCCAGCGCCCGCTTGCGGAGCACCACCGGGGGCAGATTCTCGACCCGGGTGCGCAGCTTCTTGGCCACGGCCTGCCGCAGGGCTTCGGGATCGTCCGGCGAGTCCAGACCCAGCTCGATTTCGACGGTATCCACGCCCGTGCGTGTATTCTGGGTGGGCAGGGCGCGTCAACTCTTGGCAGCGGAGTCCCCGATTCCGACCTGCCTATGGGGCAAGGCTTCCTTCACCCTACGCTCTCCAAGGTGAAAGCCGAAGAGTGTTGAATGCCCCCGTCTTGGCTTCCTAACCTAAACTAATTTGGGGCCATTCTGCACGATGGCCGGCCGCCATCGCGCGAACGCGAGGCGCTCGGCTCTCCAATCTCAAGCGCTTCGCGCACGGACTGACGTTGCAAAAACCAGACTATTCACTGCGGTTGCTCAGGAATTAGGAACGTCAATGAGGGTCCACACTGGCCCAATTGAGACTTGTCGCTCTTAACCCGGCATGTTAGCCCGCCTCGTGCATCAGGCATGAGCCCCTAGGCTCGATTCCTGAGACCGCTGAAGTGCTCGGCAGAGTTGCCGAGAATAAACATCCATTCGGAGAACACATGATATGCTTATAAAGTTTGGTCTAATCTTGGTGGTATCCTCGCTGGCTGCTAGCTGTGCCATGTCCGCGAGTTCGCCAGTCTCGGGTACGTTTGTCACCGCCGCTAAGGGCGCAACCGCAGTCACCTCCAACGTCGGATCCTCCAAGGAGGGACGTTCTTGCGCGAGCTCGATTCTAGGAGCCGTGGGCATCGGCGACGCGTCAATCGCAAGCGCCGCCAAAGAGGGTGGAATCACGAAGATCAGTACGGTGGACTCGGACAATTTCAGCGTCCTCGGCATCTACGCGACCAACTGCACCATCGTCACCGGCGAGTAATGGTCAATGCCGCGAGGTCTACACTTCGCGGCATTTTTCGGCCTTTACTCCAGCCACTCCATCTGTCCGAGCTGGAGCGCGATGCCAGCTGCGAATAGTGACGTCATCGGGCCAGGTCCCCTGGGAACGCTCGACAAGTATTGCCCGTTCGCACAGAGCGAGGTTTCCCTCCAAAGGTAACACGCGTTGGAGCTCAACTCGGTCCCCTGATCGGCACTGTCCGCTGGGAATGCTGAACGATCGGACAAGCGCAATGCATGCGGGTCCGAGTCCAGCTGCCACCCGTTGACCCGCCAATGCGCGTCGAGCCTCCACGCGTTGTGCGAGGCAGTTACAACACCGCCGAGCGACCAGCTGCCATCGAGATTCGAAGGTTGGTCTGGCAGATGAAATCGGCGCCGAGGCGTGTAGCCTCCGGACATCCCGAGCTCCAGCAGCGTACGTGCCCGGCTCAGCTGGTAACCGAGCTGAAGCTCCGGTGCATGCACCGCGGAAGCGTACACCTGCGCAAGCCGCTGAATACGCAGACCTGCGCCCGCTCGAGCGAAGAGGGCGTGGTGTTCGACGGGACGCAGCCTAAGTCCTATCGCTACGTTCATTTCTGCGTGATAAAGGAGGCCATGAGTATCGGCGCCGAGCCGCAGGAGGTCGAAGTACCTGGCTGAGATCGCCTCATGATTGAGCAAACCGATGCCACGCTGACTGAGGGAGCCACCCCAGGAAGTTTCTTCGCCGCGCCCCAACACCACAGCCGCGCTAGGCTCCAGCCCGATAACCCGCACGGCGCTGCCCCGTAGCTCATTGTTGCTCGCGGCATGCGCCGAACCACGCGCGACCGCGGGACCCGGTGGTGACTTGGCAGCGACGCGCGTCGCTAGCAGCACCACGGAGAGTATAGTCACGAGCGCATGCCCAGTAGCCTGGCGCATGACTCAGTTCGAACCCTTCGAGTCGCTGGTCGGCGAAGGTTCCAACTCGTGCACCAAGACGTAGGGCTGTACGATCAGCGACCGCAGCGGGGCGTCAGGACACACTAGCCAACGCGCTAGCTGCCTCTGCGACGGGCGTTGCAGTTGTTTGTTGGCTATCCAAGTCGAAACCCGATCCACGTCGTCCTCGGCCACTGCGACCCCGACCTCAAGAAGTGAAAGTGCCGAGTCCACCACAAACAGTGCCCCACGCTGGCTATGCGCATGCACATCTCCAGCTAGGCAATCCCCAATTTCAGCAACCAGCTTCGCTTCCAGAGACACCGCTTCGCATATATCAGAAACAGACCTGCTGCCCAACCGCCACTTTCTGAGTGGTTTTTCTTAGATCCCCAGACGCGCCGGGGTTCGAAGCCCCCCTGTCACGGTTCACGCGCTCAAACCCTAAACCACTTGCGGCCGTGGTAGTTCGTGCTGGCGCAAGATTTGGGGCGAGAGCGTCTTCTGCGCGAGTTCGACCAAGCGCTGGTGATGAGTGAAAAACAGCACCTGGGTCTTCTCTGCGACGTCACCGAGAACCGCCAGCGCGGCGCACGCACGGTCATCGTCAAAGTGAATCAAGATGTCGTCGAGCACCAGGGGCAGCGCGGTGTTCTGCTCCAAGTAATGCAGCAACGTCGACAAACGTAGCGACAAATAGAGCTGATCACGCGTACCGTCGCTGAGTCCATCGATGGGCACAATCCGCCCGTCGCTGGCGACACACTCAAGCACCGGCTCGTCCTTCTTGTCGAAGCCGACGCTGAGCCCGGAATAGCGACCCAAGGTCAGCCGTGGGAACATCTCGCGCGCACGGTCAAGCACTGGCCCCTGGTGGGCTTGGCGGTAGCGCTCAACCTCTTGCTCCAACACCTCGGAGGCCAGGCGTAGGCGCAAGTAGCGCCGCACATCCTCTTGCAGCGCGGCGTTGCGCAATGCGAGCTCCTCCGCCGCCTCCATCGCGCCAGCGCCGAGGCGCTTGAGCGCTTCATCGGCGCTGGCTTTCTGCGAGACCCAGAGCTCAATCTGTTTGTCGAGTGCGTCGAGTTCGGGCTCAATCTCAGCGATGCGTTCCCGACTCTGATCGCCGGTCGTCTGCGCGGCTTCCTCCGCCAGTTGCTGTAAGCTGAGCCCCTGCCCCATCGACAAGATCTCGTCCTCTAGCTCCCGCACCTGGCTCCGCAGGCGATTTCTCTCTTCGAGTTTTTGCTCCAGCAGCTCGAGTTCCGCAGCGCTGTCCACTTGTCCAGCGAACAGCAGCTGGTTCAAGCTCTCGGTCGCTTGACGCACGGCGAGAGCCGCGCGTTCTACAGCCCCGCTGCGGGTCTGCAGCTCTTCCTGCAGGCGTGCTCGCTCGGCGGCTTGTGCTGCGGCTCGCTTGTGTTCTCGCAGTAGCGTCTCGGCGGCAGGCTCCACGTCGAGTTCAAGAGCTGCGGGCAAGACCGCTTGAGCCAACGCGCGCACCGCCTCCGCCAGCTGCTCACTGTCTCGATCCATCCCGGCGATCCGACGACGAATCGTTTGCGCTTGGTCTAGGCGGTGGAACAAGTCCCCCAGCCCCTCGAGCATCGCGTTCACCTCCTCGGCCCCTGCGTCGCGTTCCAGACCTAGCGGCTTCAAAGCCTTTTGCCACTGCGCGCGCCAAACACGCTGGGCTTCTTTGGCCTCTTCGAGGCTGGTGCTAAGCTGCTCCACCTGCGTTTCCGCGTGACGCAGCTCGCGCTCAAGCTCTTGGCGCCGCGCGCTCTTCTCTGTGAGCGCGCGCGCCGTCTCTTCAGCGCGCTCGACGGTTTGCAGGGGTGATTCCCAGAGCAGCCGCGCGGTCTCGCCCACTGCTACGAGCTCTGCCGACAACTCAGCGAGCGCCTCGGCAAGCTCCCCCTCGCCTTCGCGAGCTTCTCGCTGGGCTTGTTGCTGACGAGACCACGCCAGGAGGAGACCGTCACGCTCCGTCAACCAACGAAGCATCGCCTTCGGCGCGAGCGGTGCAACGCGGCTCTGCCAGAGCTCGCTCCAGCTCTGCTCAGCGTGCGCTCGCGCGGCCTGGGACGTCGCTTCTTGGTCGAGGACGAGCAGCTGCTTGGCGCGCGCAGCGTTAACTTCTGCTAGCACTACGCCGAGCTTCGCTACACGCGTCGCTTCGCTGCGCAGCCGGTCGGAGTACTCGTCGCCGAGCGTCGTCAGCTCCCTCAGTTGGTGCCAAAGCTGGGTCGCAGGCACCGTCGAGGCGCCTTGACCTGGGCGCCGCTGTTCGAACGACTGCTCGCCCAATTGCTCGCCCAGTTGTTCGCTGAGCGCGTCCCGTTTGGCGCGCAGCGCTTGTAGGCCTGGGAGAGAGGGCAGCTCCCCCCCGGCCTCAAGCTCTTGTTGCTGCTGCGCAAGCTCAATCTCCCGCTCTCGCAAACTTGCTCGACGCTTCCGAAGCTCATGCAACTCGCCATCAATCAGCTCAAACTGTTCTACAAACGGCCGAATCGCCTCCACGCTGGGCACAGGGAGGTCGGCCAGGTGCCTGAGCGACTGACACAGTGGCTCCAGCGCGGCGAAGCCTTGGGTCAACTGCGCTTCCAGGGTCTCCGCCGCAAGGCGCGCCGCCCCCGCCTTCGCAGCGAGCTCCAGGCGTTGCCGGGCACGCCCCACGCTCTGCGCGAGGGCTCGGGTGGACGGCACGGGCTGTGCCGCCTGGAGCTCCTTCTTGCGCCATGCCAAGTGGCTCTGCGCTTCTTTCAGCTTTGCGGCGCGTTCGGTGATGGTGGCATCGAAGCGCGCCTGTTGATCGTTCAGTCTCCGCAGCTTGAGCTCGTCGCTCTTGCTCAGACGCAAGCGCTCAACCTTAGCCAGATCGGGAGGGTGCCCGAGCGACGTGAGCAGAGCGCGCGCGTCGTCTTCCAGCTGCTTCAGCTCTCCGTGGCGCTTGGGCAAATCGAGGCGGGCTTTGCGATGTTGGCCCAAGCGATGCCCGAGCTGGAGCACCACCTCCTCGTCGAGGTCGACCAGCCCTTGCGAGACTGGCAAGCGGCTCAGCGCCTGCTCGCTGCGCGCGATTTCGACCCGCTCGAAGTCCACTTCTTTCTGATGTTCTTCCCGCTGAGCGACCGCGGCTAGGCGCCGCTCCCGCACGTCTGCAGGTAGCTCCGTCAGAGCGCCCAGTGCCTGGATTTGCTCGAGCAGGGCTTGACGCCGCGCGAGCAGCGCCAGGCTTCGCAGCTGTCGTTCGAGCGCGTTCTTCTGGGCGCGCAACGCCGCGCGCTGACCTTTTCCAAGATCCAGCGCCCGGATAAGGTCAGCCTGCGTGGCCTCTTGAGCCAGGTAGCTTTGAGCGCTGGTGAGAGACTGGGCGACCTTCTGCCGAAGCCCGCGCACCTCAGCGATACCCTGATTGATGCGCTTGGCACTGCGCCCCTTGTCCGTAAATAGCAGCTCGGCGTGTTCACGGAACTCGGTCAAGACGGCGCGCACCGAGCCGGTCCCGATCGACGCCCCAAACAAACTTTCGCCCAGCTTGCCCTCCCCCTTCAGGAGCGCTTCGGCGCCATCACGCAACGCTTCGTGATTGAGCCCGAACATCGCGCTGAAAAGCGCTGGATCCGCCCCGCCCAGGAACGGCGCAAGCGCCAGCTCATCGAGCACCGCGCTATCGAGCGCTGCACCGTCCTGCGCGGCGTCGCCGAGCAGAGTGTTCTTCCGACCCTTGCGGCGCCAGAAACTCAGGCGACGCAGCTCGCCGCTCGGGTCGCGCCCTTCGATCTCTCCTCCTAGGCGCAGCTCCTTGCTTGAATGCAGGAACACGTCTGGGCTGTTTTGGGGAATGCCGTAGAGCAACCCCTGGACAGCGCGGAGCGCGGTACTCTTGCCGGCTTCATTCGAGCCGTACACTAGGTGAAACCCGCCACGCGGGTGCTCGAAATTCAGATCGACGTTGGTGAAGTGTCCGAAGGCGGACAGCCTGAGTTGAAGCAGACGCATACGCTACGCGCTTTCGTGGACGTCGAGCAGACGGGTCAACACAGCCGCCTGCACGTCACCCACCGCCTCTCTCAAGCAGTCGGGGTCGTTCAATCGAACCGCGCCCTGCCCGCTAGACACTTCAGACGGCAACTTCGCGCGCAGCTCCTCGAAGATGGGCAGCAGCGCCGAGAGCTCGGCGTCGTCCGATTGTAGCCGCGCGAAGCGACGCGCGATTTGGCCGATAGCATCGCCGCGTCCGAGCAACAGCTGCGGATCGGCCTCGGGCTGGGTGCGAAAGTGGACACTCTGCACCCAGACATTTGCGAATTCAGCCATTCGGCTCCGCACCTCGGCCTCATAGCGTTCAGTCTCCAACTGAAACGCGCGGTGAGCACGGGTACCGCCCCTGACAATCACCCGGCAAGCGAGCAGCCGAGGCAGGACGCGGCGCGCTTCAGCCTCGATGCGGACGCTGATACCTTCGAGGACTTGCTCCGTCTCCTGGCTGGGCAAAGCTGTAAAGTCACAAGCCCAAAAACGCACGACGTCTAGCTCGCGGTGCTCTATATGCGTGATGCGCTGTCCGGTGGTGTGGATGAGCGTCGCGCCCTTAGCGCCGGTCT
>JBDKJZ010000184.1:0-9601 GCA_039796375.1 Pseudomonadota bacterium | reverse complement strand
CTTAGCTAAGTTCCAGGCGAACGAGCCTGCCCGGAGGGCAGAAAGCTGGGACAGAAACTAGGCGATTCTAACGCCGTGCTTCCGCGCGTAGGCGATCACACCCACCTTGTCGATGGTCCGAAGGTCACGGGTCGTGATCTGGAGCCTAACGAACCTCTTCAGCTCAGGAACCCAAAGGCGCCGAGACTGCACGTTGACGTGCTGCCAACGAGGCGTCTTGACGTTTGAGTGGGAGACGTTTCGCGCGCGCAAGCGGCGCTTACCTGTGATTTCGCTTCTAGCCATGACGAAGGGCGCGGACGCTACCCCAAGCCCAGGGTTCATTCAAGTCTCCTCGGCGGCAAAGCAGCAACATCGGCTCAGTACTGGACCCCCGGCCGAGGGCTCCGCCCTATTCACCGTCGGCAGCATCGATGCAGACCTAGCGAACTAGTTCTTCACGGGAGATCGCGCCCAGCGCGGACACCAATTCTTCGCAATAAGCCTGGGTCGCGTGGAAACCGCCTGGGGCGCGGCTCAAGGTGTCTTCGCGCATATAGAGTTGCCGGTTGATCTCGACTTGGATCGCGTGGACGTTGTGCGCTGGATGGCCGTAGTGCACGGTCGCAAAGCCACCCCGGTAAGGAACGTCGTGGGCCACGCTCCAACCGCGCTTTCTCGCGAGCTCGTCTGGCAGATCGACGACACGGGCCGCGGCGGTGGTGCGTCCGCGACTGCCGGGGACGATACTCGCACGAACGCTGCCCGAGTCGATGTGGCCAACCCGGCCCGTACTGGGCATCGAATGGGCGCAGAGCAAGATTGCGTATCCGAAGCGATCGCGCTTCTGCTTCAGGAGACCCAGCAACGCAGCGTGATAAGGACGGTAGATCTCGTTGAGGCGCCGTTCGAACTCCCCAGCCTTTATGGGCATAGCGACGGCCGGGTACCCTTCTGTTGTGAGACGCCACACAAGCCCATGTGGAAATGGAGCGAGCGGGGCGTTCTCGACTGCTCCACAGTCCACGTCAGCTTCACTCCGGTTCAAGTCGCACACGTAGCGACTAACGCGGGAGACGAGCAACGTCGCGCCAAGCCTCGGCGCAGCTGCAAACAGCTCGTCCACGTAGAGGTCGGCGTCCATCCCCACCGATCGCGCGGGGGCTGTGATGGTGGCGAGTGCCAGAGGATCAATGAACAAACCTGCGTGAGGGACCTCAACGACGAGCGGCGTCTCCGGGGCCGTGGGTTGAGCGATGTAGAAGGGCACGTCGCGAGAGCGAATAACACAACTCGCCATCCACCCTGACCAGTTTTTCTCTCGCGTAGTTTAGGCTCGCGGATGCGAAGCTGCGTGGACCTGCTGCACTAGGTCCTTAGTGACGAGGGTATAGACCTCGGTTGTGGCGACGTCCGAATGCCCGAGCAACGTCTGGACAGAACGCAGATCGGCGCCGCCGGCTAACAGGTGAGTTGCGAAGGAGTGTCTCAGACGGTGAGGGTGCACGGTCCCTGGGAGCCCGGCGGCTAGAGCGTACCGCCGCACGAGCTTCCAGAACATTTGCCTGCTGAACGGGCGGCCCCGGGGGGTAGGGAAGAGCAGCCCGTTCTGTGCGCAGGCGCGTCCCTTCTGTTCAAGTTCGGAGAGGTAGGCGCTGAGATGAGTCAGGGTGATATCGCCGAGCGGCACGAGCCGTCGCTTCCGGCCCTTTCCGAAAGCCGCAACCACGCCACGATTGAAGTCAACGTCGGGGAGCTTAAGGCCCAGCAGCTCGCTCACCCGGAGTCCGGCGGCGTAGGCCAGACTGAGCAAGGCGCGGTCGCGAAGACCTCGCAAAGTATTGGGTTTTGGGGACTCGATTAGATCCAGGACTTGACGGATTGATAGTGGGCGGGGGAGACGCTTGCCAAAGCGCGGTCTTTCGACGAGCGCGACCGGATCTCTTGAGGTTTCTCCCTCGCGGATCAGGAACTTCATCAGGCCGCGTAGCGCTGACAAATGGCGAGCACTGCTGCGGGACCCCAGGCCTTCTCGGGCCAGGGTGAGCAGCCACTCGCTGACTAGCCCGAGATCGACATCACAGAGCTCGGTCGCGCCCTGGGTCTCTGCGAAGGTGACAAATTTGTTCAGGTCACGGCCGTAGGAACCGACGGTGTGAGGCGACAAGCCACGCTCCACTCGAAGATGATCGAGGTATCCGTCGACAAGCTCACCGAACTCCACCGCGCGATTGTGGCGAAGAAGTGCCCGCCCAGGGCAAGTTTCCGAAGCTCTGCGCTCAGTCGCGGCCGGCTGAGATCAGCTGAGCGAGCAGCGCGCCTGGGTCCTCTTGCCGCATTAGGACCTCTCCGAGCAGCGCCGCCTCCACCCCTGCGTGGCGGAGTTGCCGAATATCCTCTGGGCGTTTTACCCCCGACAGGTGCGCGCGAGTGACGCTTTGGGGCAGCGATTGCAGGACGCGCGTTGCTCGCGCTGCGTCCATTTCGAGTGTGTCGAGGTCGCGCGAGTTGACGCCGATCAAGCTGGCTCCTGCGGCGAGCGCGCGGTCGGCCTCCTCTTCTCCGAAAACCTCGACCAGCGGAAGGAGATCCCGTTCTTGGGCCGCCTTCACCAACCTCGGAAGCTCTTCGTCGTTGAGGCAGCGGACAATCAACAACACCGCGTCGGCGCCAAAAGCGCGGGCGAAGTCGAGCTGACGCTCATCTAGGATGAACTCTTTGCACAAGAGGGGGGTGTCGCAGGATTCCCGCGCCTCACTCAGGTGCTGATAGCTGCCGTCGAAGAAAAGGGTGTCGCACAGGATGCTGATCAGAGCCGCGCCGTGATCGCTATAACAGCGCGCTCTCTCCCCGACGCTGAGCGTGGTCGACAGCGGGCCCGCCGAGGGCGAGCGGCGTTTGATTTCGGTGATCAGGCGGACCTCCCCGGGGACCCGGAGGACGACCGGACGCGGCGAGTACTTTGGGGCGGTAGACGGGAGGCTCAAGGCCGCGAGCTCGCGGCGCTTGTTCACTAAGATTTCCTGAAGGACTCCCACAGCTCTAAGTTTCCTGCACGGGCTGGGCGTCCAACTTGGCGCGCTTGGCCGCGTGCGACCAAGCGTCGAGCTTTGCGCGCGCTCGCCCGTCCCCGACGACGTCGGTCGCCAATTTCGCGGCGTCGCGGTAGGGAATGTCGCGGGCGACGACGAGCGCGCCCGCAGCGTTGAGCAAGATCGCATCTCTTGCTGGATGAGGCTGGTTAGCGAAGACTTCGCGAATGATTTGTGCGTTCTGGGCTGCGTCGCCACCACGCGCTGCGCCGGCTTCGCTGCGCGGTAGTCCGAAGTCCTCTGGGGTGAGCGTCAGCTCCTCAAAGCGGCCCTCCGACAGCTGGGTCACGAGAGTCGGACCGTAGGGGCTGAGTTCGTCCATGCCGTCTTGTCCCCGCACGAGCCACGCCCGCTCGGTTCCGAGAGTTCGCAGGGTGTCGGCCAGCACGGCTCTCAAGTCGTCTGCGAAGGCCCCGATCAGCTGGTGAGTCGCGCCAGCCGGGTTCGCCAACGGCCCCAAACAGTTGAACAGGGTTCGGACCTTCAGCGCGTTACGCACCGGAGCGGCGAAGCGCATCGCTGGATGGTGGGTCGGAGCGAGCATGAAGGCTATGCCCACTTGCTCGATCAGCGGCGCTACCGCGCTTGCCGGTAGGTCTGTAGGAATATCGAGAGCGGCCAAGACATCGGCGCTACCCGTCTGGCTGGAGATCGCCCGATTGCCGTGTTTGGCGACGGTTTCGCCTGCGCCAGCGCAGATGATCGCAGCGGCCGTCGAGAGGTTTACGGTGTCATGACCGCCACCGCCGGTGCCGCAGGTGTCGAGGACGCGGCGGTATGACCCTCCAAGCACCACCGGCACCATCACGGCACGCAGAGCCTGGGCGGCCGCTGCGATGGTGCAGGCGCTTTCGCCCTGTACGCGGAGTGCTGTCAGCAGTCCCGCGATCTGCGATTCATTCCAAGCGCCCACAAAAATCGCGTCGAACGTGCGTCGAACGACGTCGGGTGTGAGCCGCTTGTCCGTGAGCTGCTGGAAAACTTCTTTGAATGTGATCGGGTCGCTCATCGGATCGTCCTCAGCCAATTGCCCATCAGTGCTGGACCGCACTCGCTCAATATCGACTCCGGATGAAACTGAACACCCACAATTTCGAGCTCGCTGTGGCGGAGAGCCATGATCTCTCCGCCGGGGCTTCGGGCGGTGACTCGCAGCGGGGCTGGAAAATCTTCTTCAGCGACGGCGAGAGAGTTGTACCGCGCCGCCAAGAAAGGCGTCGGAAGGCCGGCGAAGATCCCCAGCCCGTCGTGCTCGATAGGGCATGACTGTCCGTGAAGCAGCGGGTTCGCTCGCTGCAGACGTCCGCCGAAATGGTGCGCAATAGCCTGGTGGCCGAGACAGACCCCGAGGATGGGGAGCACGCCAGCGAACTCGGTGAGTAGGGCTAGCGTGAACCCGGCTTCGGCGGGGGTGCAGGGTCCGGGCGAGAGCAGAATCGCTTGGGGCTCGAGCCGTCGGACCGTTTCCGGATCGCAGGCGTCGTTGAGCAGCACTGTGCAGTCTGCGCCGAGGGTTCCGAGCAGCTGGACGAGATTGAACGTGAACGAGTCGTAGTTGTCGACGATGAGCACGCGGGCAACAGGTCGCTGACCTGGCGCGTTAGCGGGCGTTGACGAGGAATTTCGCATCGCGGGTCACAGAAGGCTACGATGTAGGCATGGACAAGCGGCGCGGGGCAACCCGGAAGAGCATCGACATTTTCATTAATAAGTATCTCGCTGGATATCCGTATCTTTGCAGAGCCTTGGACGTGTCGACGTCTGGGATCCGCGTTGAGACGTTCGCAGAACCCGTGCTCGGGACAGACAGATACTCCCTGGCGTTGCGGCTGCCAGGCGAGGAGGACACGCTTTGGATTTGGGCAAAGCCCGTCCGAGTCACTGGTAGGGAGCAATCACTCGAGTTCTTGTCGACGAGTGCTCCGGTTCACGAGCGCTTATCCCGCTATATCAGCTTGAGCTGAAGACGGTTCACGGGAGGGCCCCGAAGGCTCGCGGAGCGGAGATGGCGTCCGGCTGATGGGCTGGATGCCCTGAGCCCGCATTTATTCGCTGTTTCAATATTGCCGACAGTGGGCCGCCTAGTTACGGTGACGGTCCCGTTCGGATTATGCTGCGACGGTAAAGTATCTAGACCTTCCGGTCGTTGTACCCGGACCTTTCCCCGCTGAGGAGCTCAATGGCCGCTGCCAAGCCCAAGATCGATCTGAAAGCCCGTCTGGGCAGAAAATCCACCCCGCCCACCGGAGGCTCTTCGGTCCCGCCGCCTGGTGGCGCGGTCGCTCCCAGCCCCGCACAGGGGGGTCCGAGCATCCCGCCGCCGCCCGGTATGGGGCCGTCGATTCCGCCGCCTCCCGGGTTTGGCGCTAAGCCGCTCGGGGCCGTTAGGCACAGCTTCGCGCCTCCCCCCGCGGCGCCGCAGGCTATCAAGATCGAGATGAGCGAGGAGGTGGTAGCCGCGCAAAAGCGTGGGCGCTCTAAGGTCATCGTGCTAGCGGCGATTTGCGTGGCGGTCGGACTCGGTGCCGGATTCGGCGTGGGGCAAATGGCCGAGGCCGCGGAGGGTGCACAGGCGGCTGTTGAAGGCGCCGAGGCTCTGCTCCCTGAGATCGATGAGTCCAACATCCAGCTGACCAAGCTGAATGACGTGCTCAAGGCGGCGTCTGAGAAAGTGAAGAACAACCAGTTCCCGTCTAAGGAGGTGGAGGAACTGGGTGCCTTTGACCTGCCGTTTGACGGCGGCAAGCTGGTTGGGCGAGGGATCGGGCGCTTCAACGCTTCGGCGGTAACGACGCTCATGCAGTACGCCAGCAAGACCCAGAACGCGAAAGCCCAGAAGGACAAGCTGCGGCGCCTATTGGGCGCAGCGAAAGCACCGCTTGAACAAGCGATAGCGGCGAAAGAAACTCCCAAAGTTAGCTGGGCAATCGCCGTTGCCAACGGCCCCAAGGGGCCGTGGGCACAGCTGATGGGTGTGACGCCGTTCGAGGTGAATAAGAAGGATGACAAGGCGTACAGTTGGCCCGAGCAGCTAGAGGTTGGAAAGGACAAGAAGATCGTCCGCTACAGCAAGGGTGAACCGGTCAAGGGTGAGGGCCCTGAACTCATTCCCCTCGATCCCGCAGGGCCATTAGCTATGTGTCCGGAGACGGTGCACTTCAGGTTGCTTGGTGCGCTAAACGACCTCAGTCGAGAAATCATGGGAGTCGACACGCCAGGGGCTGAAGAGCCCGGCGCGATTGAGGTCGGTGAGCGAGCGATGGATCAGCTGCGGCATATCGGCGGTTCTCGATAACGATACGCGAGCTACAGACACAGACAGATTGACAGCGTCGCTTTTACGGCGTCGCTGTCGCCGCACGTCGGGTGCCTGCTCGCCGAGACTCCTGGTCGGCGCGGGTGCTCTAGTAGCGCTGGCGGACCTTGACGCCCCGAGACGCCAGGTGGCTCTTCAGGTCTTGGACGGTGTAGTCCCCGTAGTGAACCATGGACGCAACGAGCGCGGCGTCAGCTTTTCCTGCGGTGAGGACTTCGTGCAAGTGCTCCGGTTTTCCTGCGCCACCGGAGGCGATCACTGGAATACTGACTGCCTCGGCGATCAAGCGGGTGAGCGCCACTTCATAACCCGCTCGCGTCCCGTCGGCGTCGATCGAGTTGATGACGAGCTCCCCCGCGCCCAGCTCCTCGCCGCGCCTGGCCCAGGCTAGTGCATCGAGACCTGTGCGTGTGCGGCCGCCATGAATCACAATTTCGTAGCCTGAGGGGGTAGTATCGGTCGGCTCGACTTGGAGGATGTCCATGCTCAGCACCGTGCTTTGGGCACCGAGAGCACGGGAGATCTCCGTGATTAGCCTGGGGTTCGCGACCGCCGCGCTGTTCACATTGATCTTCTCAGCGCCTGCGAGGCGCAGTGCCGTAGCGTCATTGACCGACCGGATCCCACCCCCGACGGAGAAAGGAATAAAGATCTTGGACGCCACCGCCTCCACGACGTCCAGCATGATGCCGCGCCCAGAGCTAGACGCGGTGATGTCGTAGAAGACCAGCTCGTCCAAGCCCTGGTGATAGTACTGCTCCGCCTTTTCGACCGGATCGCCGATGTCTTTAGTGTCGACAAACTTGATGCTCTTCGCCAGCTTGCCGTCGCGGACGTCCAGGCAAGCGATGACACGCTTACTCAGCATGACCCGCTCCAGCGACTGAAGCGAGCGAGCAGCTGCAACCCTAAGCGGCCGCTCTTTTCAGGGTGAAACTGGGTGGCAAAGAGGTTGTCCCTTCCGAGCGCACAGCAGAACGGCTTGCCGTAGTCGGTCACTGCGTACACGTCCTCAGGGTCAGTCGGATCGGGATAGTACGAATGGACGAAGTAGAACTCGTCCCCCGGCTCGAGCTCTTCGAGCAGAAAATGAGCGCGCGCTCGACGGACCTCGTTCCAACCGATGTGGGGGACCTTAAGCGAGTCCGTCGGAGGCGTAGAGTGCTGCGAAACACTGAAACGCCGCGTCTTGCCGGCGATGAGGCCAAGGCAGGGAAGCCGGCTTTCCTCGGAGCTATCCAGAATCAGCTGGGCCCCGACGCAGATCCCTAGGATGGGGGTCCCTCGCCGGTGAGCGTCCCGGAGGGCCTCCCCCAGGCCAGTTTCATTCAAGGTCTGCATCGCCGACTCGGCGTTGCCGACTCCTGGAAAGACCAGGCGGTCTGCTCTGCGTACGACCTCAGGGTCTTGCGTGAACAGCGAACTCAGCCCTACCGCGCCACACGCACGCTGCACGCTGCGGAGGTTGCCGGCATTGTAGTCAACGATGGTGAGCATCGTGTTCAGCACCTAGCACCGTCTGGGCTGTTTTAGGGCAACAAAAAAAGAAGCTTCGGGTGCCGCAACGTGAGCGGCTTACTGGGAGCCGGGACTAGCGGATGGGCGCTCGGTGGGGCGCTCGCGAAATGCGGCGCTAGTCGGCGGGGGTCGGGGCTCTCGGCTGCTGCTTCCCGGGCCAGGCGGGACGAGCCACTTGGCTAGTGTCGCCGCGAGGTCGTTCTTGCGCACCGGTTTCGAGAGGTAGTCGCTCATTCCCGACGCGAAGCAACGGTCCCGGTCCCCTGGAAACGCGTTCGCTGTGAGGGCGACGATGGGGATTTCTGCCCCATAACCGCCGAGCTGCCGGATCTGGAGCGCAGCATCATAGCCGTCCAAGATCGGCATTTCGCAGTCCATCAGGATAAGGTCATAGTGGCGGGCCTGAATCGCCTGGACAGCCTCAGCGCCGTTGATCACGACATCCGCCTCGTAGCCCAAGACGCTGAGCATCTTGACGGCGACCCGTTGATTCGTGGCGTTGTCTTCCGCGACGAGCACACTCAGCCCGCGAGGTTCACGCAGTGGGGGGACGTTTGACGGGGGTACGAGGTTCGTGGCGTCGAGCTCCAGCGCCGTATGCAGCGCCCGCTCCAGTCGGGAGCGCTTGATCGGTTTGGGCAATGTGGCTCGCACGTAGATGGGGAGCTCGCCGTCGTCGGGGTCCCAGCGCAGCCCCAAGTACATGAGTACCAACGGCAAGGTCGGCTGGATCTCATGCAGGAGCTTGCACAGGGTCAGCCCATCGACGTCAGGCATCACCAGATCTACCAGCGCGACGTCGAACTTCTGCGCCCGGACGAGCGCTTGTGCTCGAGTGGCGCTCGCCGCCTCGACCACATCCATGGCGCTCCGGCGAAGGTGCTCGGTGACGGCTTGCCGCGCGGCGGCGGTGTCATCGACGACCAACGCTCGCATTCCGAGCAGGCGGCTCTCAAAAGGTTGGGCGAGGGAGGATGAAAGGTCCTTCTTCAGGCGCGCCGTAAACCAGAAGACGGACCCCTTGCCCGGTTCACTGACTGCGCCTACACTTCCGTCCATCATTTCTGCGAGACGTTTGGAGATCGCGAGGCCGAGGCCAGTGCCGCCATACTTGCGATGCGCCTGGGTCGCTGCCTGCTCGAAGTTGGTGAACAACCGCTTGAGATCCGCCTGTTCGATGCCGATGCCGGAGTCCTCCACTTCGACCTTTAGCAGGAAATCCTGCGTCGATGTGGACTGGACACGGGCTCGCACGATCACCACGCCTCGCTCGGTGAACTTGATCGCGTTGCTCACGAAATTGAGCACGATCTGGCGCAGTCGCCCCGGGTCGCCAAGTAACGCTGCTGGGATCTGTCCATCCAGAAACAGGACCACTTCAAGCTGCTTGTTATGGGCGTGAGTAGAGAGCAGGTCTACCGCGCTTTCCAGGACCTCCCTCACGTCAAAGGGGGTATGATCCAACTTGAGCTTGCCGGCCTCGAGCTTGGAAACATCGAGAATATCGTTCAAGATATTGAGCAGCGAATCCGCCGAGTGCTGAATAGTTCGCGCGAGATCCTGCTGTTCCGAGGTCAGCGGGGTGTCGAGCAACAGCGTGCTCATTCCGACCACGCCGTTCATCGGTGTCCGGATCTCGTGGCTCATGGTGGCGAGGAAGTCAGCCTTCGCTTGCGCTGTCTGCTGCACGAGCCTG
>JBDKJZ010000183.1:0-9669 GCA_039796375.1 Pseudomonadota bacterium | reverse complement strand
CGAACGGGGTCAAGAAACCATCAGCCTTATCGGGTAAAATAGCAGCAGAGAAGGCTCGCCCATCGCCGTCTGCATCCGGTCCCATCGGCGGCATCGCGTCAGTCCCGCCTGCCCCACCACTATTGACGCCACCGCTTGCCCCGCCGGCATTCTCCCCACCGCCATTGTTCTGATCTGGTGGCAGCGTGTTGGACTGACCGCCAGTGCCCGCTGGATTTTTCACCACCGACGTCATCCCACTGCCGCCCGAGCCAGAAGGGGTCATGCCACCCGCGGCCACTGGCATAGGTTCACCCTGGTCGACAACGGGACCGCCGCCGCCGGGGTTATCCATCTCGGGTGGCGTCGCCACAGCGGCGCTTTCTCCGCCACAGGCAATCATCGCCATCGATACAGCCGCTGTCGCGGCAACCCGTGTAAGTCTCATTTTCTTGGCTCCTTCACTGCGGACAACGATTCGTTTTGTTTAGGCGCTCGTGTCAGACGGTTGGCGCTCGGCGACCTGACGCACCTATTGATAAGCGAGGCGCGGGCGTTTCCCTGACCACTGGATCTTTCAAGACGCCAACTATTCGGAGCGTCAACTGTAAGAATCACGGAGCCCCCCGTCTAATCACCAGGACGAGGGTTGGGAGCGATAGAGCTCCGAACAAGTGTCGGTCGGATGCGGATCGACAGAATTATTGCGGGAGGTGCACAGTGTTCCACATTCGATCGGTCGCAGAGGCGGCCCCCGAAGAAGACCGGAGTTTCAAGGCGCGGTCGTCAGGTTTACCGCACGAGGGATGCGCACGTGCGGCAGCATCGGTTCGTCGACCGCCCCTCTCCGTCCTCCGGCGCGCGACCCAGTGGGGCGCGGTTGCGTGCACGCTGTGTTTTGCCGTTTGGGGTTGCGCGGGCAATCAAGACGCTAGCGAACAAGGCATCCCGACGCCCGCAAGTCCAACGGGCCCACTAGGCCCACTAGCTTCAGTACCCACTGACCCCGGCTCGCCTCCCATCGCGGTCCCGTCTACCCCGGGCGTTGCGGCTAACACTCCACTTGCGTCCAGGCTGACGCGCGACCAGCTCGCAAACACCGTCCTGGACGTGTTGGGCGTCGCAATAGACCCAGAAATCCTACGTGGCTTCCCAGCCGAGAATGTGAAAGAGACCGGCTTCGTCACTGCGGTTAACGGCCAGGCCTTTAGCGCAGCACACGTACTCGCCCACTCGCAGATGGCAAGCTCGGTCTCCTTGAGCATTGACCCCGTGGCTCTGGCTCAGCGACTCGCGCAGTGCGCCGACACGACACCCGCGTGCGCGACGAACCTCACCGCGCAGCTCGGTCGACGCCTGTTCCGCAGATCGATGCTCGCCGAAGAACAGATGCGCTTTGCTGCGCTGTTTACGGAGGTCGCAGCTTTTCCTGGGTCGACGTTCACCCACGCCGCTCGAGCGCTGCTCAACGCGATGCTGCAGGCGCCGCAGTTTCAGTACAAGCAGGAGCAAGAGACCTTGGGGACGCCAGGTGAAGTCCGCATGACGACCGGGCATGAGCTAGTCTCCCGGCTCTCCTATTTCTTGTGGCAGTCCGCACCTGACGATACTTTGCTGGCCTACGCGGACCGCATCGCCGCCGCAGGCGGCGTGATCGATCCGACAGCGCTCGCGGACCAAGTGCTCGGGATGATGCAGGACACGTCGAAGCTGGCCCGCGCGAGGGAGATCTTTTGGTCCGACTACAGCCATGCATCTTCCGCAGCGTTCCAGGACGCTGAGCCTGGACAAGCGGACGAACTACGCGAGAGCGTCAAGGCCGCTTTTGGGCGGATCTCCGGCGATGGCGGGCCTGAGGTCCCCCTGAAGGATATCTTCACAACCACACAAATGGTGATGACCCCGGGAGTCGCGAAGCTCGCGGGCCTGCAGCCGCTGGCGGAAGGACTTCAGGTCTACGATACGTCTAGTGCGCCTCAGCGTATCGGGCTGCTGACGCACCCGGGCTTCTTGGCCGCCATAGGCTCGACGTCGTTTGTCGGCCGTGGAACGTTCCTATCCGAGCGCGTGTTGTGCCGCGTCATCGTGCCCCCACCGGTCGCCGCTATCGAGCAAGCGATTAACGACACGGCAACCACCACGAAAGACCTGACGCCGAAGGGAGCTTCCGAGTATCGCTTAGGCCTGGGTGGCGCGTGTCAGGGTTGCCACCTGACGTTTGAACCCATCTCGTACGCGTTCGAACGCTTCGACGTACTGGGTGACTACCGCGAGAAGGATTTGCAGGGCCGTGAGCTTTCAACGTTCGGTTTTCTCCAAGACGCGGGAGGGAACGAGCTGGGCAAGTATCAGGGCATTGGGGAGCTCATGGCGCTGCTTGCGGCCTCGGATGAAGTCTCCAAGTGTTTCGCGCTGAACATGCTTGAGTTCGCGTCCGGTCATTCGCCGGACGGCATCCTGCCGGCAATCGACGCTGTCCACGCGGATTTCATCCAAGGGGGCGGAACTTACTCAGAACTGGTTCAGGCTGTCGCGCTCAGTCCCAGCATGCGCGCGCTCAAGGTCGCCGCTTCAGAATAGGAGGAATGAACGTCATGCCGAACCGCATCAATCGACGACAACTGTTACGTGGAGCCGGCTCTGTCTGCATCGGATTACCGTTGCTTGAGGAGTTCGCTCCGGTCCGCGCGCAACCACAGGGCGCGCTCCCTACACGCGTGCTGACCTTATCCTTCGGTCTCGGGATCGACAGCGAACTGCAGCGGCAAGCCTTCGACGGCCCCTTGCAGCCGTTCCAGAAAATAGCGCCGAAGGCCGCGTTCTTCTCCAACCTGAAGAACGACTCGTTGAAGGGCAACGGAACCGTACATTTCAACAACGCAGCGACCCTGTTCACGGGGCGTCCGCAGAACGGCGAAGCTCAGGCGGGCGGACCATCACTCGAACAAATCGTCAGGAACCACCTGCACCCGTCCGGAGTCCCAACTGTCGGGGGCTTACCGTCCATCTCTGCCGGCATCTGGTCCAGAACTGGAGCCATCACCCAGTATACACGCCATTGGAACCAGGACGGCAGCCCCGGCGAGGCGCCAGAGCGACGTCCCAGCAAGGTGTTCGACAGGATCTTCGGCAGTGCTGCCGCTCAGCCTCCGTCAACGATGAATCCAGCAGAACCAGACCCGGATTTCGCACTCCAGACTCGGATCAAGCGCAGCGTGCTCGACAGCGTCAAGGCTGAGCACGACTTCCTGGTGGGTGCTCGGTCGTACCTGGGGGCCGAATCCAAGGCGAGACTCGAAAACCACTTGGCGACCATCCGCAGCGTTGAAACGGGGTTGGTCGGAGGGGATCAGGCTGTCCGCCCAGTAGAAGGCGGCAGTTGCACCGTCCCTGAAAGCGCCGGGTTCACAGATCCCGCAGCATTCAGTTTTTACGATGCGCCGAGTGGTGCCATCGGCGGTCCCGAAGTGGCGCATGAAGCGGCCTCCCAGGCGTTCCGCCTGAGCGCTGACGCGATCGTCGCAGGTTTGGCGTGTGACGCCGTGCGTTTCGCGAGTATGATTTTCGTCGGAGCCGGAGAGCACATTCGTTTTCGGGGCACCTACTCAGCGCTGGGCGACAGCCTGGACTTCACGAGCGCCTTCAAAGGCTCTCCGCACAATGAGATCTTTCACAACTATGTACAGAGCGCCGTGCGGGTCTACCAGCACTACGTGATCAGCCAGCTGGGCTACGTGCTCGACAGGATGGACAGCGTCGTAGAGCCGAATGGCAAGACCTTGCTGGACAACACCTTGGTGGTGGTCGGAACCGAGTACGGGCTGAATCACGAGGGTGGCAACGGAATCTTCGGCGCGGTCGTGGGGGGCGCTGGCAAGTTCAGGCCCGGACAGTACGACGGCAATCACGGCTTCACCGACGTCTACTCAACCCTCATGCGAGCGTACGGCATCGAGAACTCGGGAATCGAAGGGACAGAAATCCCCGGGCTCGTCATCTAGCCAGCTTGCCGGGTGCGGCCCGCAGCATCGTCCAGGGAGCACCCCAGACGGCGCTCAGTGAGACGCGATCGCGTGACCTCAGAGTTCAGCTTCGAAACAGCGCGAGACTGTCGCACCGAGTTGGCTTTGCACGAGTCCGACCAGACTATCCAGTTGCGTGGCAGACAGGTCCAAGCTGGCGCTCAGTTGCTTTCTGAACTCGCGGACAACCTGTTCTTGGCTGGTTGACAACCAGCGTTGGACGGTGCGCGGCGTCACGCTGTAGATGCGTCCGATGGCTTCGGAGCTCATCGACTCGAAATAGTAGTACTTGAGAACGTTGGTGCTCCTGGCGTCGAGGGTCGCAATGGCTGCACGGAGCGCGGCCTCGGACTCCTCCCGGTAGCGGCCCTTTAGGTACAGCACCTCAGGATCGATGGCAGGCATCGACTCGGGTAGGTTCTTCGGAGGGTGCCGCTTGTCGCCTTGTCGCAACAGGTCCACAGCTACGCGGACCGTCATTGTCCGTAGCCAGGCGGCGAGCGGCCCCGTGCCGGCATAACGCCGCAGCTTGGGTTCGGCTGTTGTGGTCCCGACCAGAGCGCGCTCCAGCACCCGCTGCCGGATCTCGTCGGCGTGGGACCGATAGTCTTTCGAGGTCTCAAGGTACTGGGCGACTTCCGCCATGTACCTTGCCTCGAAGGCCCTGACCGCCGACCGCTCCCCTCGAACGCAGCCGTAGGCGAGAAAAAGGTCCTCGAGATGAAGTCCCTCGACTGAGCCGATCGCCTGCCCCTGAGGGACACGCTCAGCCAGATAAAGAGCGAACTCGTCAAAACTGACGCTGAATTCCGGCCACGCAAGGGTGACGCGCCTCTGAATGTGGCGCAGCATCTCTTCAACCGAGTTGAGCTGACCGGGATCACTCGCGGCTCTCGCGTGCCATGAATAGTCCTCCGAGCTGGAAACGCCCTGCGCGCTGCCCTCGCCGCGCTCGTGGTCCGGGGCGTGTTCCGGTCGATTTTCTGCCGCCCGGCGAATGAAGCGCTCAGCCAACATTACCTAATAGTCTTGCTCGGGAACGCCGGGCGATGCAAGCTTCTACGCCCTGTGACTTCTGAGTGCCTGGATGAGGAAACGGCCTTGGCCGTAGCCCAGGGGAGGCTGTCTCGGACCGAACTCACGACAGCTGACCGGCATCTGGCCATCTGCGATGACTGTCGCACGGTCGTGGCGGAGACCGCGAAGTACCTTGACGAGGCTCCGCAGTCGCCTGAAGCGGAGACGGAGCTGGCGAGTTCTTCGCCCAATGGCGTCATCGACGCCGCGCCGTTCGCCAGACTGCGCCGCGCAGGAGACGAGGTTTCCCGCTACAAGATCCTGGACGTCCTGGGCGCAGGAGCAGTGGGCGTCGTCTACCGCGCGCTCGATCCACAGCTGCAGCGCGAGGTCGCGCTCAAGCTCTTGCGCCCGGATCGCTCTGAGTCCGGGCGGCGTACGGAGCTGACCACGCGGCTCAAGCGCGAGGCGCAAGCGATGGCTCGACTATCACACCCCAACGTGGTGGCCATCTACGACGTCGGCGAGGTCGACGCGGAGGTCTTCTTTACTATGGAGCTCGTCGACGGGGTGACCGCTTCGACGTGGTTGGGTCAAGAGCCGCGCACGCAGGCAGAGATCCTGGATGTGTACCTTCGGGCAGGGCGTGGGCTCGCTGCAGCGCACGAGGTCGGGCTAGTCCATCGCGATTTCAAGCCCGAGAACGTACTCGTAGACAGGAATGGTTGGCCAAAGGTCACAGACTTCGGTCTCGCTCGAGCCAGCGTCGATCCGTCAGGCTCACCCCTGCAGTTGGACAATGCTAGCTACTCGGCGCTCAGCGTCACGTTGACGTCCACGCAGGGCATCGTAGGAACGCCCGCTTACATGGCTCCCGAGCAGTTTCTTGGGGCCGATTCGAAGGCGCAGACCGATCAGTTCGCATTGTGCGTGGCGCTTGCTGAAGGTCTGCTCGGGCATCACCCCTTCATCAGTGCAGGTGAACGCCCGCCGATGCCGGAGCTTCAGCGCCGGGTGATCGCAGGGGAGACCACTGATTTCGAAGCCGGAGGGATCCCGTCACCGATTGCCGAGACGCTGCGACGCGGGCTGAGCAGCTCGCCGGACGACCGCTTCGGAAGTTTGAATGAGCTGCTTGAAGCGCTGTCTGCGGCGGCGAAAGGGTCCGATGGTCCGGAAGCGTCCCGAAGCCGCTCCGACTCCGTCGACTGGCGGTCGAGGGCCCTCTGGGGGGTGGCGGCAGCGACCGCGGTAGCCGTGGGAGTTTCAGCCTGGGGGCTCACAACCACGTCGGCTCCTTATACGCCGGAAGCGGAGCGGAAGGGCTCGGTTGTCCGGGACGAGAGCCAGTCGTCGCTGGCCCCTGCAGAGCGCGCGGCGCAGGCGCCGACCTCTGAACCATCTCTGGCCCCGGTCCCGACAACAAAAGACACCGAGCCCCAGGCCGACTCCGTGAAACCCGCGCTTCCGAAAGCTCTTGGAACGTCTACTCCACCAAGACCCATGTCCAAGCGACCCGCTGACCGCCACAAACAAGCGCCGGGGAAAGCACCCATCGAAAAGAAGACTCCTGGAGAAAAGAAGTACGCTGACGGCCTTCGTGACCCTTTTCTGGAGAGCCGCTGATGCACCCAGTTCGTCTTAGGCTGGCTCTAGCGCTCCTGCTCCAGGGCATGCCAGCATTCGCGCAGGTCAGCGCGGAATCGGGGGCGGCAGCAGACGCGCGCAGCTCCACTCCGTCAGAAGCCGCTCACTCGGACTCATCACTGACCCAAGCGCGCGAGCTCTACCGCGCAGGCTCGGTGCATTACGATCAGGGGCGTTATCTGAGCGCCGCTCAGCAATTCAAAGCAGCCCAAGCGCTGACTGCCAGCGCCCCGCTGTTGTTCAATATTGCTCAAGCTTACCGCTTGGCAGGAGACGGCTACTGCACGGACGCGCGTGCGTTCTACGAGCGCTATTTAGTAGAAGAACCCGCTGCACCGAACCGCGCGGAGGTCGTCGAGTTCCTGCGACAGCTGAGTGCGTGTCTCACAACGGGTGGGGCCACTGATGAGCGTGCCCCCGAGACGCCCTCACCCCGAGCCACAA
Source organism: Pseudomonadota bacterium (assembly GCA_039796375.1). Classification (GTDB taxonomy): domain Bacteria; phylum Myxococcota_A; class Polyangia; order Polyangiales; family Polyangiaceae; genus SZUA-265. Next base: position 2,560 of record JBDKJZ010000183.1, on the reverse strand, counting down.
AACCGGGAGACGCTGGGCCAGCGTCGACTTCGACCGGGGCCACCTGGACCACCATCGCGGGAGCGGCGGGGCTGCTTCTCGGAGCGGGTCTGTATCTACCGATGCGCGTCCAATACAACGAGAAACAGGCGACTTGCCCCTGCGAGCCGGAAAGTTTCGCGACCTACGAGGCGCTCACCAATGTGAGCTATGTGCTGATAGCCGCGGGCGCGGCGACGGCAGTGGCTGGCGGAATTTGGTGGCTGACGTTAGAACCCAGCGCCCAGTCGACCGCAGCCACTTTGCACGTGCGGGCGGAGTTCTGATGAGGTCGTGGACATCGTTGCTCGGTCTGCTCGGCCTGAACGGCTGCCTCAACTGGGATTCCTTGTACGGGGTGCCGTGCAATGGCGGCTTCGTGAACCGAAGCGAGGACTGCCAATCTCCAGAACCTCCGCCGGAACCGAGTGGTGCGGTGGATTCAGGGGCCTGCCCTAATGGGCATCAGGTGGAGCAGGCAGGCGAAGACTGTCCACCGCCGGTGCTCCCACCAGACTCCAGCCCCCCGAGCACCACAGCTAAGTGCGGTAACGGGCAAGTGGATGAGCGCGAAGAGTGCGACGATGGTAACGCCGACGATGGCGACGCTTGTCTCAACACCTGCACCATGGCCCGCTGCGGAGACGGTCAGGTCCGGCGAGTGATTGAAGAATGCGACGACGGAAACGCGGTAGACAGCGACGGCTGCAGCAACCGGTGCCTCGCCTGCGGCGGCGCGAACTCCGGGTTCGTTTGGCTCGAGAACGAGCATTGCTACACGGTGCACGACGGGCCCCTGAACTGGAACGCGGCCAGTGCTGCCTGCGGCGACCTCGGAGGACACCTGACGACAACCTTCAATTCGCTAGAGCTCGATGCCGTCACACAGGGCCTGCCCGGCGTTCCGACCCGTCCTATTTGGCTTGGGCTCCGCCGGGGTGCAGGCAACCTCTTCGCCTGGGTCACCGGTGAAGAACTCCGAAACACCTTCTGGCCAGGCCAAGCGGCGCCAAAAGATGGCGCCTGCGTCACCCTGGATCGGAAGCTGAACGAATGGGCTGCGGAAGACTGCGACAGTGTTCACGCCTACAGCTGCGAACGTGAAGCTTGGACAGCATTCGACGGAGCGACCAATGCCTATCAAGTGTTCTACCAGCTCAAGTCATTCCCTGAGGCCAAAGCCGCGTGTGAGCGAAGAGGTGCCCACTTGGCAACCGTCTTTGACAAGAACGAACACGGAGCCGTAGCACTGTTGACGCAATCGTCATTCTGGATCGGTGCGGAGGCCGCTACCGTCAATCCCAAGGTCTTCTCCTGGGTCACCGGAGAGACAGTGGTCTACGAAAACTTCGCTTTCGCGGAGCCCAACGAGGATCAGACCAACGATACTTGTGTAATCATCGGAAACGATGAGGCGTGGCACGATCGCGGCTGCGGAGAACTACACGCCTACGCCTGCGAGGTCGACTAGAGTATGGGCCGGCCGACGAGCCTTCGACCGGATGCTAAACAAGAGCAAGCTCGCCGAGTGCCTAACTTTGAAGCAGGCGTGTCACCCAGAGACGTCGCAGCAGTAGCGGCCCCTCCCGCTTTTCTTGTCGCAAAATCGGCTGCGCTACGTCTAGGCAGAGACCACTCGCGACGCCCAGCCTGAGGCCGCGCCCTAAGAACACAGCTGAGGAGATTCCGTGCATCGATTCTTTCCAATTTCCGTGCTGTGCTTGGGCCTGTCGCTTGGTCTCACCTGTGCCGCCTGCAATCCGTCCAGCAACGACGCCAACAAACCCGGGAGCCACGCTCCTAGCCCCAACGGCTCGACGGTCGTCCCTGAAGTCCCCGCCACAGGTGGCGGGCAAAGCACCTCTCAGCCACCGGAAGGTCCCCCCGTGGTGGACTCTCCGCCCGTGACCGGACCTCCGGGCACCACACCGATCGACCCCGTGCCCGCGGTTACGAGCGAGCCGCCCCCGGAACGGCCGTCGGTCATGGCTGGGATGGGTCTGGTGATCGGTGAAGTCACGCCAACTAGCGCGCTGGCGCAGATACGTTTGACTTCAAGCGACCAGCTCGAAAACGGTGATGTTCCCGGGCTGGGAGGCCACGTCCAATTTGTGCTCAGGGCTGAAGCGGATCCAAACGGAGTCGGCTTATCCGTAGCGGTTCAAGCCGTGCCCGAACGCGACTTCATTGCGCGCGCGACGTTCACCGGTCTCCTACCTGGAACCAGCTATTCAGTCAGTACACAGATGGGTGCTTCGGCGGCCTCGATGACCGCAGGGCCCCAGGCGGTATTTAAAACACTGCAAGGACCGAACGGGACCCAGAGTGTGAAATTTGCGGTCGTCACGGGGATGGCCTATTCGAAATTTCACGGCGACGCCCGTCACGGCGCACACATTCCTCCGCCCTACGTCGGACCCGACAAACACCTAGGATACCCCGCGCTTGCTGCGATCCTCAAAGTGAAGCCAGACTACTTCGTGGGAACCGGCGACAACGTCTACTACGACGAGCCAACTGGTGAGTGGCGAGCGCAGACGGT
>JBDKJZ010000182.1:0-9671 GCA_039796375.1 Pseudomonadota bacterium | reverse complement strand
GTTTCCTCGGGCCATGAGCACGCTTACAGCCTTCTCGAAGAATGCGCGAAGGAACGGTACAGACCGCGGCGGGTTTTCAGTAGCGTCGCAGTGATTGACCGCTTGGATCGTCGCAGCGACTTGGAGCGCTTCCTCCTCACCAGCGCGTCCGAGTACGCTGAGCCCAGCGTCCTTCATGCGACCGACGAGATCTGCGCGCAACTCAGGCGTGAAGTAGGAATCGGTGGCGACTAGCATCTGCTCCTTCAACAGCTCAGTGACCGCGTCCTGAGGAGGCTGCTCGCCAATAGGGAATTGTTCGCCTGTCCTGGCGAGTAGGTCTCGCACTGAGGCCTCGGTTGGCAGCCAGGAGCGAAACTCCGGCAAGTGGTGCAGAGCGCCAGAGTCCTTGGCTAGCTCTCGTGCATCTTCCACCGAGAACTCAAATCCTTCGGAATCGAACGGGTGCTCCGGAGCGTCGGTCGGCACCGGTGAGATGAGCGGGGCGGCTGTTGAGAAGCCTAGGGGTTCCGGCACTCCGCTCTTCTTGTGGGTGACACGGGCTTGGGCGATCTTGTAACGGGCCCAATCGACTGGGACGGGCACGGGTCCAAACCCGGTACCTGGCAAGAGGCCCTTCAGACTCTGCTTCAACTTGTTTGGCGTCGTCTCCGCGTTTTCGACGCGAAGCACGCCCTGATCGTCTCGCACATAGATCATCGCCGCGTGGATAGCTCCCGATCCGCTACCGCGACTCAGTGCGAGAAGCCGGATCCCGGCTGCGTCGGGGGCGAGTAGCCAAGCTTCGACTTCCACCTTCTCGGGCGTGATTACCGAGCCCTTTCGTGGGCGGACGGGGATAACAACCCTCCGTGCCTTGAGTACGCTGAGGGAACGCCGAGCGCTCTTGCGAGTGGCTCCTGCGCCGCGTTCAGCCACTTCTTGAACAGCGGCTGCGTTCTCCGCTTGGACCCAAGCAGAAATCAACGCCTCCGCGCTGGGGCCTAGTGCCTCGATTGCCGCCATGGCGTCGTCGGCCGAGACGTGGAGCTGATCTTGAGTGAATGTCATTGGTTTCGACATCTTCGACTGCTTTCCTATTTCACGTTTCCTGCGGGGCTCCCGGCTGAGCGCCCAGCGAGTATTTTACGCCAGTTGATTCCGCCGCGAGGTTACGAGGGAAGCCGAGCGATACCATCAATTTCGACCCGCGCACCGAGCGGAAGTGCGGCAACCTGTACGGTCGCACGCGCCGGTGGATGCTCTGAGAAGTATTCTCCGTACAGAGCGTTGACCACCGCGAAGTCTGACAAGTCGGTGAGATAAATCGTTGTCTTGACTACATGTTCGAAGCCCGCACCAGCTGCTTCAAGTACGGCGCCGAGGTTCTTCAGGACGCGCTCCGTTTGGGCCGCCACATCCCCTGGGACTAGCTGGCGGGTCTCAGGATCGAGGGGGATCTGGCCGCTCAGGTAGAGCCAACCGTCACAGGCGATCGCCTGGGAATACGGGCCGATGGCAGCTGGCGCAGCGGCGGTTGTGACACAGGTCTTGCTCATGTCCGGGTCGGTTCCTTTACGCCGCAATGGGGTCTTTATCAACCGATGTTTCAGTCGGGGCCTTGTACTCCCCGGCGCCCCGTGATTGCGCGCCCTAGGGTGATTTGGTCAGCAAATTCCAGTTCGCCGCCGTGGGGAACGCCGCTCGCGATGCGGGTGACCTTCAGCGGTCTGCGAGTCAGTTCTCGTGCCAGAAACAGCGCCGTCGCCTCGCCGTCGACTGACGGTGGAGTGGCGAGGATAATCTCGGTGACCTGGTCCTCGTTAATGCGCTTATGCAGGTGTTCTAGGGGGAGTTCCTCTGGGCCGACTCCGTCGAGCGGTGAAAGCAGCTTTCCGAGCACAAAGTAGCGGCCACGCATCGCCCCGCTGCGCTCGACGGCTAGCAGGTCCTGCACCCGGGCAACCACGCACAACAGTGCGCCATCGCGCCGGTGGTCTCGGCAGACCGCGCAGATCGCCTGCCCCTGGTCATCGATCTCCGCGATGTTCCCGCAGCGCTCGCAGGCGCGGATCACCGAGCTGAGAGTCATGAGCGCCTGCCCAAGCTCTGACGCCAGGTGACCTGCATCGCCGACGAGGTGGAGCGCGAAACGCTGGGCCGTCTTTTCCCCGACGCCGGGTAAGCGGGCGAGAAGGTAGACGAGGGCTCGAAGGCGATCAGGCAACATTAGGCCTCCGGTAGTTCGATAGCTTTGATGCGAGCGCCAAACACTCTGACCGCTTCCTGGACCACCGGGTGTTGCTTCGCTTGCTCGATCGCTGTCAGCCGCTTGTCCTCTCGCGCTTGCCGGTCTTGGTCGAAGACCGTTTGGACGGCTGCGCCTTCGACGTTTGCGCGGAGCTCGACGACCGGCGAGCAGCCGAGCAGCTGCGAGGCAGCGCGGCCGAGCTGCGCTCGTGTTTCCGCGGGGTCAAGTGCCGCGTGAAAGAAACTGGCTTGTTCGTAGGACACGACGATCTGTTCTCGTGAAACAGTGACGATGCGCGCGTGGTCCAAGAATGCCGCGAGCTTTGCATCGCCGGCACGCACGACGTCGACGAGCGCGCGCCAGCGGTCAAGCTCTGCCAGTTGGTCGAATTCGGACTGGGCAAGGCGGTGGGTGGTGGGCTCAAGAGCGCCACTTGATTCCCGGCTAGCAGAGACGGCCGTTTGCGGGGTCAACCTGCTTGGCGGCTCCCCGGTTTGAGCCGCGGACTCGCCGAGCGCGGAGCCACTCGGCTCGGGAACCGCGACCGCATTCTTTTCGGGTTCGGCGGAGCGACGCACGGACGTTGATGGAGCAGGTGCCGGCTTGGAGGCAGGGCTCGGGGGCCCTCCTGCGGGCGAGGAACGGGCCGCCAGCGGCGCCTTGCTGGACGGCGAAGTGGTGGTGGAGGAGGCTGGACCCGAGGTTGGACCTGGAGGGATACCTTGAGCTGGAGGGCGGCTGCGACTCGCTGGACCTGGCGGCGGTGAGCCCGCCCGACTGGCGCTGGAAATCCGCTTCTCTAGACCGATCAAGCGCGCGATCAAGTCGTCAATAGGGACCAGTGGCGGTCGACGCGCCAGACGGACGAGCAACATCTCCAAGGCCGCGCGTGGTTGGGAGCTCCCGACTACGTCGTCATATCCCTGGGAGAACCCCTGGTGTAACCGGAGTAAGTCGTCAACATCGTGGCGGGCGAGTGTGGTCGCGCGTTCGAGCTCTTCGTCGGGGAGGTCCAGGAGCTCGCTCGGATTCCTGCAGGTCGCGGCTACGACGATATCCCGGAGCAACCCCAAGAGATCACGCGCCAGGTTCGCCATCTCGAAACCCTGATTCGCGAGTTCGCTGACGACCGTCAGCGTAACCTCGGGCTCCCCTTGAATCAGACCCTGCGCCAGATCGAACACGGCTTGGCGGCTCGCCACGCCGAGCACGCGTGCGACGTCTTCGCCACTCAACCCCTTGTCGCTCCAGGCGATCACCTGATCGAGCAAGCTCATCGCGTCGCGCATGCTGCCCGCGGCCTCACGCGCAATGATGGCGAGCGCGGCGTTGTCGGCCGGGATGTTGTCTTGCGCAAGGACGTAGGCCAAGCGATCGATGATCAGCTTGGTTGGGATCAGTTTGAAGTCAAAGCGCTGAACGCGGCTCAGGATGGTGACAGGGACCTTGTGGACCTCGGTTGTCGCGAAGATGAACTTCACGTGGGGCGGAGGTTCCTCCAGGGTTTTTAGGAAAGCGTTCCACGCGTTGTTTGACAGCATGTGGACTTCGTCCACGATGTAGATCTTGTAGCGATCACGGCTCGGGCGGTAGGGTAGGGACTCCTGCAGGCGCCGAACTTCATCGACGCCGGTGTAGCTAGCGCCGTCAATCTCCTGCACGTCGACGTCGCGGCCGTCGGTAATTTCCTTGCATGCGGAACAGGTGAGGCAGGGAGTCGCGGTGGGTCCCTCCGAGCTCATGCAGTTGAGCGCCTTGGCCAAGATGCGCGCGCTCGTCGTCTTGCCGACACCGCGCACTCCCGTGAATAAAAACGCGTGCGCTACCCGATTGTTCGCTATCGCGTTGCCGAGAGTTTGCGAGACATGGCCCTGCCCGACAAGGTCGGAGAAGGTTTGCGGGCGCCACTTTCTGGCCAGAACGACATAGCTCATTCGCTAGGGCACCGCTTAGCAGAAAGCCACTAGTCCGACTAGGGCCGTCCGGGCGAGGCGCCTCTTTCCAAAGGCAGGCGATCTCGCTAGGTTCGCGTGCATGCTGCTGTCGCTTGAGCGTTGGAACCGGGCGACCCGCGCGCGCGCTTGGGCCAGCGCGAGTCTATTAGCTGTGGCCGCTTGCGCGTCGCCGCCAAGAACAGCGATCCGCGCGCACGGTCCCAGTGCAGCCTCGAGCGCCCTGATGGTGGCGACTGCGCGCGAGGGCACGGCGGCGCTCGCCGAGCCACCCGAGACGGCGATGAAGGCTCAAGGTAGCCAGATCAAGTGGGAACTGGAGGCCCAGTACACAAGTCTGGCGATCGAGGCGGCGTTGATCCACACGCCTCGTGACGGACAGGTGTTCACGGCATCCGACTGGGCCAAGAGCCAACTGCGGTTTACGCTCGCGGGGCTTCCTCAGCTACAGGAGGCCGGCGCGCGCGTGGTAGCCAAGCTGGATCACTTTCCCCCGCGAGCGCTTGAGCCTCTAGGTAGTGCTCAGTCCATTGACCTCTCGGCCCTGATGTTCGAGTGGGATGAGCTCAGTCCCGGACCGCACTGGGTGGCGGTGCTCGTGTCAGGCGCTCCGGCGTCAGGTACAAATGAATTGAGTGTACGCTGCGTGGATTTCCAGGTCTCTGATGGTGCCGACGGCACGCGGTTGGTGGCGCCCGCTTCGCGGCTCCTAGTACTCGGCCCGAGCGGGACCTACAATGGGGCTGACGCGGATACGGTGCGGCTTGATTTCGCGCTGCTCCAGACCTCTCTTGAGGGTAAACACACCCTCAGCCAGCGGCTTGTCGACGTCACGGTGCGGGAGCCGAACGGGTCGTTGCAGCAGGCGTCGCTGCGTTCCGGCAGCTATCGCCTCCTTGGATTGAAAAGCGGAGACTACCGTTTCGAGCTTCGCGATGCGCATCGACACAGCGCCAGCGAAGCGCTGACTATCACAGTGAATCGTGACCTTGAGCGCCGATAGCGACCTGCGGGCCCAGCTGGTGGCGCTGGATAAACGCCATGTGTGGCATCCGTACACCGCGATGGACCGATACATCAGAGAAACCGATCCGTTGGTGGTTCATTGCGCGCTGGGGGCGCGGTTGTTTGACTTGGATGGGCGCAGTTATCTCGATGGCAACGCGTCGTGGTGGGTTGCGCTTTTGGGCCACAACCACCCGCGGCTGCTACGTTGCCTGACGGAGCAGGCCGCCCGAATGACGCATGTGGCTTTGGCAGGAATCACGCACGAACCTGCGGCTCGGCTAGCTTCCGAACTGTGCGCCGTTGCCCCAACCGGTCTCTCACGGGTTTTCTTCAGCGACGACGGCTCGACGGCAGTTGAGGTGGCGATCAAGATGAGCCTTCAATACTGGGCGCAAAATGCCAGACCCGAGCGCAAGCGGTTCATCGCGCTCAGCGACGCGTTCCATGGGGATACCCTCGGCGTGACGGCCCTCGGCGGCGTCGAAGTTTTTCGCCGACCTTTTGCCGGTTCGCTATTGGACTGTGTCCATGCGCCAGCCGAACGCGACGGATATTCCAAGGCGTTCGAGGTGATCGAACAGCTTGTGCGTGATGGGTCTGACACTATCGCCGCGTGCATCGTGGAGCCCATCGTTCAGGGTGCGGGTGGCATGCGCATCTACCAAGTTGAGTACTTGCAGCGGCTGCGTGAGCTGCTCACCCGATATGATGTTTTTCTGATCGCCGATGAGGTATTCACAGGCTACGGCCGCACCGGCCCGATGTGGGCCTGTGAACACGCGGGAATCAGCCCTGATATCTTGTGCACCGCGAAGGGCTTCACGTCAGGTATCTTGCCGATGGCGGCGACTCTAGCGACGGAGCGGGTGTTCGACGGATTTCGTGGTGAAGATTCTCGAGCGCTGTACTACGGGCATACCTATAGTGGCCACCCGCTAGGTGCCGCGATTGCGCGTGAGGTCCTCGCGATTTACAAGCATGAGCAGGTGCTCGAGAAGATTCCCGCGAAGGCCGCGAAGATTACGGCGGCTTTCGACGCGATGCGGGCATTGCCTGGTGTAGTGAACAGCAGAAGCCTAGGCATGATTGGTGCGCTGGACTTGCGGACCGAAAGCGAACACGGGGGGTACCTCGATCGGGCCGGATGGCGAGTGTCCGAAGAGGCGCGCCGCCTCGGGGCGTACCTGCGTCCGCTTGGGAACGTCGTGTACGTAACGCCTCCCCTGAACATCGAGGATACAGACCTGGATGACCTGCTCGCGATCGTCGAAAGGAGCGTAAGCGCGGCCTATTCAGGCTAGACCGGAACGAATCCAGGCGCGCCCGGGCGGTTGTCGCTGACCGGTCACTCGACCAAACTACTGAAAATCTGCTGACTGGAATAGACGTAATGTCCTAGACGTTGACACCTTGTCATGGCGATCGACAATTCGACACGAGATGAGGGAGCCCTTCTTGTCCGAGCCCCCCTAGACACCGGCGGCGATGCGCCGGCCCACCGCGGCCCAGAGATCACCGTGTTGGTGGTCGACGACGAGCCGGCCAACGTGACGTCGCTGGAGAAGATTCTCGGGAGGGAGGGCATGAGGGTGATGACCGCGGATGGGGCCCGGAGGGCCCTTGAGCTGCTGCGTAGCCACCGGGTGCAAGTCGTTCTGACGGACCTGATGATGCCCGGAATCGGTGGGCTTGAGCTGCTCAAGGCGGTCAAGGAGGTTAGCCCTGACACGGAGATGGTCCTGATGACCGCCTACGGGACCGTCGAGAACGCCGTGCAAGCGATGCGCGATGGGGCCTATGACTTCGTCGAGAAGCCCCTGAAGCGCGCAAGCATCGTAAAGAGTGTTCGCAAAGCTGCCGACCGCCACCTTTTGATCGCCGAGAACCGGTCGCTCAAGAAGGAACTACAGCTGCTCTCGAATCGCGAAATCATTGGGCAAAGCGGTAGCTTGCGGCGGGTACTAGAGATTGCGACGCAGGCCGCTCCTTCGAGCGCCACGGTCCTCATCCTCGGTGAGAGCGGGACCGGCAAGGAACTTCTGGCCCGTTTCATTCACGGGAAGAGCTCGCGCGGGAGCCGGCCATTTGTGGCGGTAAACTGCTCGGCGATCCCCGAGTCAATTCTTGAGGCTGAACTCTTCGGACATGAGCGCGGGGCGTTCACCGGTGCGGTGGGCAAGCGCGACGGGCGCTTCGCGCGCGCGCGCGGGGGTACGTTGTTTCTGGACGAGATTGGGGAGCTGACGCCGGCAGTTCAGGTGAAGCTCCTGCGAGTCCTGCAGGAGGGCGAGTACGAACCCGTCGGCGGGGACACGGTCAAGGCCGACGTCCGGATCGTCGCGGCCACCAATCGTGACCTTCAGGCAGAGGTGGAGGCGGGGCGTTTTCGAGAGGACCTCTACTATCGGCTTAATGTGATCGCCCTGACCGCGCCGCCGTTGCGTTCCCGCCGCGAAGACGTGCCGCTCCTGGTGGACCATTTCTTGGGGGTCTACTGCGAGAAGAACGGCCGGCCGCGCCTGGCGGTGCCTGCGGAAGTGCTCACCAAGCTGCTCGACTACCCCTGGCCGGGCAATGTGCGTCAGCTGCAGAACGTGATTGAGCGCGCCGCCGTATTGTGCCGGGCAGATACGCTTTCTCTAGGCGACTTGCCTGATGCGGTGGCCCAAGCCGATCCCGCGGTTCCCGAGGCGCTCACCATTTCGCTCGGGACGCCTCTGGCGGAGGTCGAACAGCGCCTGATCAGGGAGACCCTGAAATACACCGAAGGTGACAAGGCGCTAGCGGCGCAGCTGTTGGGGATTTCGACGCGGACGATTTACCGCAAGTTGGACGAGATGCCCCGCTGAGGGCAGCTCGCCTGTGCTCTTTCGTTTGTCAATTTGTCTCAAAGGTAGAAGGTCTCTGATGTGGGCTTGCCAGGTTGGCGCCAGGTCGGTCTTCTGGCGCTAGCAACCAAGTGAAATCCCCCGTGTTTTGAGCATTGACCTGTGGCACGCCTCTCGCTTTAACCCTCCCCGGGACCCATGGCCTTCGATACGCTGATCAAGAAGTTTTTTCCGCTCATTGTTGGGCTGGTCATCGCGCTCATCGCGTACTTCCAGAGCTCGGGCGTCGTGGAGCTCGTTGCGATGGGCCAGCTCGGGATTCAGCCGAGCGAAGTCATGGCTGAGGGGCTGAAGCCTGGGGGGGCAGCTGCCGCACCGCCGGTCCGGCCATCGCGAAGCGCCGAGGCAATTATTGCTCGCAATCCGTTCGATCATTTGACGGATCTGAATCCGAAGCCGATAGAGGCGCCAGCTGTTCCTGAACCGCCGAAGACGGTGGACTTATCGGATCCGTTAGCCGCCGCAGAGTGCGCGGGTGTCACGTTACTGATAGTGACGGAGTCGCCCGACCCACAATGGTCAGCTGCGATCGTCAAGGGAACCAAGGACGCGAAAGGCATGCTGCGTCGGGTAGGGGATAGGGTCGATGACGCGTGGGAGATCGTCTACATCGGCTTCAATCGGGTCAATGCCAGTCCCGCGGTGTGGATGGTCGATCGCGAAAAGACGCTCTGTCAGGCGTCTCTATTCAAGGTCGAGGGGGCTCCGACCGCGGCGGCCGCTGCCGTACCAGAGACGCCCGAGGCGGCTCCCGCGGCGCCACCCGCCGTTGACCCCGCACTCAGCCGTGGCGCGCCTGCAGTCCCCGAGGAGATCAAAAGTCAAATCGAGCGCGTATCCGAGACCGAATTCAACGTGAACCGCAGCGTGGTCGACAACATCCTGGAAAATTCGACCCAGCTCATGCGTTCTGCACGCATCGTCCCCGAGAAGGGGGCCGACGGCAAGACGGTGGGTATCAGACTGTTTGGCGTTCGCCCGGATACTCTCCTTGGGACGCTGGGGCTTGAAAATGGCGATCGCCTTGAGACGATCAACGGCTTCAACATGGCTAGTCCAGAGGACGCGCTGAACGCGTATGCGCGTTTGCGTAGCGCCAACAAGCTAGCGGTGAAAGTCACCCGTCGCGGTAAACCGATGAACATCGACTTCAACATCAAGTAGCTGACCTAATGGACTCAAAGACTGCTCCAATGACCGCCACCATCCTCAGGTCCCGTTCACTCTGCGCGATTAGCGCGCTTCTGTTCTGTCTATCCACCGGCGGCACAGCCGCGGCGCAGCACGCGGCTCCGAGCCCGCCAGCGGCCGCGGTCAACCCGAAGAGCTTACCGACAAAGGCCGGTGTTCGAACGCCCCAGGTTCGCGCTCTGAAGACCGCTCGGGATGCTCGCACGAAGGCGGCGGGCCAACCCGGCGCGAAGACGCCGAATGAGCCGGAGACCGCGGAAGCCGAGCCGGCGGAAGCCGAGCCGGCTCGCCCCAACGTTCCGGGCGACGAGCTCCCAGGCGCCGCAGAGGATCTGCCGACCACGACTGAGGCGCTGAACACCCAGCTCAGCACGCCGTATCAGCCGAAGCCGGGTGGGTACC
>JBDKJZ010000181.1:0-9687 GCA_039796375.1 Pseudomonadota bacterium | reverse complement strand
TAACGGCGGTGTACGCCTCGGCGCCGAGCTGAGTACGGGACTGCTGGGCGGGGCGTATGACCCGTCCGATACCCTACCGGAGACGGACCTGCGCGTGTATTCACCCAGGCTCCGGCTGGGTCACGCATGGGCGGGCCGCGCCGTGTCCCCCTATCTCAACTTGCAAGGCGGTTTGTTCATCGTTCACAACACCCGCGTTGCGAGTTCCGGCATCCGGAAAGACACCGCCCTATTGCCGATATTCGGCGCGAGCTTTGGACTGGACTTCCCCATCGGCGACTTTGCGCTACGCGCCGAGCTCGGGGTCTCCACTCTCAGTCGAGCCCTTGAGCTAAACCGTGAGGCTGCTGAACCGATTCGTTTCGGCGTACCTACGACGAACGCTGCGTTCGTTGGGGTTTATCGCTTCTGATTCGCGACTGGGGTCGGCACCGCCGGTGCAGTACTTGAGGGACTCCTCAAGGCAGGCTACTGAAAGGCCTTGAAGAAAGGTCTCTGGGAACTCAGCTGGCCACTGCTAGTCAGCATGGGCCTGGGGATTTCGCTGAATATCACCGACGCGTTCTTCGCGAGCCGGATTTCAGATGATGCCGCGGCCGCGATCGGTGCGCTGTTGCCGGTGCTGTTGATCGGAGTCTCAGTCTTCGTGTCTCTGGGGCAGGCAGGCTGCTCGGTCGCCGGTCAACTGCTAGGCGCGGATCGCCCTGATCGCGCCCAAGAGACCTTCTCGGTCTTGATTGTTCTACACCTGGTGGTTGGTCTGGCCTTCAGCGCGGCCCTGTGGGGCCTTCGGCAAGAGATTCCTATTTGGCTGGGTCTGAGAGCGGACATCGCCGCGCATGCGACGAACTACTTGGCGTGGATCGGCGCCGCACAGTTTGTGAGGTCCGTTCAGTTCGCCTACGTCAATATTCTAAACGCCCAAGGGGAAACGCGCTGGACCTTGGTCGAGGGTGTCCTGATGAACGCGGTCAACGTCGGACTGAACGCGCTCTTTCTAAGCGGGTCATTCGGTTTCGACACCGCCGAGCAAAGGCTTCAGGGCGTCGCGTGGGCCACGGTGTTTGCGACTTGCTTCGGCCTCGCCCTCAGCGCTGCGATCGTGCACCTGAAGCTGCGTCTGCGATTTCGGTTCGTGAGTGGTTCCTCAGTCCGATCCGTCAGGGCCGTTCTTCGGATTGGGGTCCCCGCGGCGCTGGAACCCATCGCGTATCACGTCAGTCAGATCGCAATCGTAACGATGGTCGTGCACCTGGGTCCCGGAGCACTCGCTGCGCGTACCTATGTCACGAACCTAATGCTACTGAGCGTACTTTGGATTGGCGCGCTGGGCTCCAGCGTCCAAATCCTCGTGGCCCACAAAATAGGGGCAGGTGAGCCGGATCTAGCCGATCAGGAACTACGCCGCGGCATGCGCTGGGGAGCCGCAGGCGCGTTGGGTATCGCGCTACTTTTGCTCTTGCTGCGGCACGAAGCACTAGGCCTCTTCACTAGCGATGCGAGTGTCATCGCCCTCGCTGCGCCGCTGTTTTGGATAGCGGCGCTGGGTGAAACAATGCGAACCACGAACATCATCGCGGGCGGAGCGCTCCGCTCTTCCGGGGATGCAACCTACACCGCTCTATCGGGAGCGGCGGTCATGTTCGGGTTCTCCGTACCCGTCTGCTACGTGCTCGCCTTCCCGTTCAAGCTCGGGCTGATCGGGATCTGGCTAGGTATGGCGCTAGATGAGGGGGTTCGCAGCCTGATCAATTGGTCTCGCTGGCGCAGCGGGATCTGGCGCACCCGGGGCATCCTTCAGAATGAATGACTTCGGACCTTCACCGTTTCACCCCTTTCACCAGGCATACTCGAGGCCGGCCAGAAGCAGGACGTTCTGATAGTTCCACTCGATGTCATAGCTACGACTAGCCGGGAACACTCCTGGCTGATAGGCGGGAAAGTTGGTCTCACGCAGCAGCCACTTGGCTTTCATCTCGGCTACAATGCCATGCCCCAATGGCGCAGTCGCTTCGGCCGCCAGCTGAAGTTTTCTGTCGAAGCGTCGATCCCCCGAGGTCAAGGCTGGATGACCGGGCCCTTGGCGGTAGCTGTTCGACCCGTACGTAAGCAGCCACCCTTCCGCGCTCACCCCGAGCTCAAACCTTCGCCGAACGCGATACGTAGCTTCCAGGCTAGGATGATGGGCACCTGAGGAGTAGTAGCCCTGGTAGGTGTCTTCAACGAGCGCGTACCCGTAGCTCCCGTTCAGGGTCCAGCGCCCGGCGGGTGATCGCCAACGTACGCTCGCCTCGGGCTCCACTCCCCGCGTCTGCTGGAGAGGATTGGGTGGCGCTCCGCCGGCCCCTGCGTGCGTTGCGCCCGTGTGCGCATCCCGAGCGAAATAGAAGAAGCTTTGCCGCGCAAATGCCTGGGCTCCAATTTCCAACTTGAACGGCTTTTGGAGCCAACGCCAGTGCAGGTCAACCTGGTGGCGTTCATGGTCTCCGGGCACTAGGTGTGAGGGGGCCTCGATCGCGTCGAAAGCTGGGTCTTGCTGATACGCGGCCAGCGTGTAGTCGTAGCCTAACGCGATCCAGTGGCGCCGGATGGGGTGTAAGACCGCTTCAGCCTTCAGACTGCGCTCGTAGTAGCTGTTTCGGTCTGTTGAAGACAGCGAACCATCAGCTCGGGGCTGATACGGATCGGGCCAGGTCGGCCGAAACGTACCAGACAGCTCAGCCGAGGCGCTCAAAGCCAGTCGCGGCACTATCTTAGATTCGACTTTCGCGGAAACAGCGCCCTGGGTTTCGTCCACCGAGGCGGCGAACGTTTCGCGTTGCGAGAGCTGCAACGGCAAACTAAATTCCCACGTCTTATTGCCGTAGTTCGGCCGCAACTTGGCTTCGGCTATCAGTACAGGAGCGGTAACCTCTCGATAACCCAATCCGTGGAGAAGGCCGGCATTCAAAGCCACTGCCCCCGGCGCGCTCCAGTCCCAGACTGGGGGTGCCTTGGCTGCTCTCGTCGGCTTGACAGAGACCATCAAGCTGCGGCTCCGCTTGCGCTTGTGTTTGCCCTTTTTTCGAGAGACCGCCTTGTCGGCCTGTGTGCTGCTAGCACCGTCTGTCGCAGCGGGAGCCGTGGCGGCCGGCGCCGCAGAGAGCGGAACCTCCGTTGGCAGGGGTGTGCCCGACAACCCGGCCGTGAGCAAAGCGAGTATTAGCGGCGTCACGAGTCGCTGTGTTGTATGAGGTTAACAGCCATTGCCAACCATATAGGCTTCCGCCTTAGGAATTTCTGGGCTTGCGCTATCGGTCGCCTTGAGCTTGTCCAACTGAACGCCCGCAGCCACGCAGTCTGCACCATCGACCGCCACGCGAACTAGGTAGTACATGGAGTTGTCTGCGTACTGGCTCATTGGGTAGCTAGTGAGCAGCAACTCGAACTGAGCCTTTGCTTCAACCATTCGCCCCAGCGCGTAGTGAATGCGCGCGATATAATAGGTTGAGTTGTCGAGGTAGATTGAGTCAGCGGCCGCAGCCACGGCCTGAAAGTGTGGCGTTGCCGCTTCGAAGTTACCCTGCTCAAACTCGGTACGCCCCAAGTAGTAAGAGGCGTTGTCCAAGTAGGTGCTCTCAGGGTAGTTGGTCTTCACCTTGGCGAGTTCAACTACCGCTTTGGGGAACTCTAGCAGCTCATAGTGGGCGCGACCTATGAAGTACTGAGTGTTGTCCGCGTAGAGGCTAGCGGGGTCCTGCGCAAGCGACGCTTCGAATTCAACCAGCGCCTTAGGGTAATCCGCGAGCTGGAAGTGCGAACGGCCAATATAGTAGCTTGCGTCAGACAACAGCAGAGACTTTGGGTAGTCAGTGCGCATCTGACTGAGGCGCGTGACGGCTGTCGGGAAGTCGTTCAGGTGGTAGCTGATGCGTCCGAGCAGGTAGGCTGCGTTGTCCGCACGTGGAGAGTCCGGGTACTTGGAGAGTAACTGCGAAAACCCATCTTCCGCTGCCTTGAGGTCGTTCGCGTCATAGGACGCGAGCGCCTTCTGAAAAGCTAGCTCGTCGGGCGAGGTGGGATCGATACCCGCAGGCGCGCCGCCTGATCCGGTGGGTTCAGTGCCGGGGTCAACGTTCGGGTCTTCCTCTTTCACCACTCCACCACTCCCTCCCGCGTTGTTATCGGGAGCTTTCGGGTCGTCAGCAGCGAGCGGACTTTGCTCGTGCCCACAGGCGGCTACGCCCAGCGTCAAGCTAAAGGCAGCAATCAGGCGATTGAGTTTGATAGTAGTTAAGCGTGTCATCGTAGGGTTCCTTGTAGGGTGGGTCTTGAGTCTTGGGCCAAGCGCTGCACTAACGCGCCGCCTGGCATTGGGTTAGCTGACGTCGGGCGTCAGGATTGTCGGGTGCACCGCTCAGCACCAGCTCGGCTTGTCTGGAGCAACCTTGAGAATCGCCCTGCATAGCCAGTAGGCCCGCCAGCGCTAGGCGAACGTCGACATCGCTGGGACTGTGATCGAGAAAAGCTTCGCAGGCTGCTCGCGCTTGGGCGGGTTGTCCTAGACGTTGCTGCGCAAAGGCCAGGTTCTTGAGTGAAGGCCAGTGCTCGTCGTCTAAGCTGAGGGCCTGGTCGTAAGCATTCTTAGCCTCCGCGTACCGCCCGGCAAAACCCAAAGCGACCCCGAGGTTATACCAGGCCCTGACGTAGCGCGGGTCTCGCTCTGTCAGTCGCCTATACGTGGCGATCGCGTCCTCTAAGCGGTTAGATTGACGGAACGCGATGCCAAGGTTGATGGCCGCGCGGCGGTAGCCTGGGTCCACCTGCAAGGCTTGCTCGAAGGCGAGAATCGCGTCGCTCCAATTTTTTTGGTCGAGTTTTAGACTCCCTAGGTTGAACCACGCCGGGGCATACTTTCCGTCAATTCTAATCGCGTCTCGGTAGGCCAGCTCAGCTTGGTTTAGGTCACCCATCGCGACATACAACAGCCCCAGGTTGTTCGCCGCTGCAACGTACCCGGGCTTCTGCGCCAGGGCCTTTTGATAGTGAGCAATCGCCTCGGGGTAGTTCTTCTGCTCTTTTTCTAGGATACCCAAATTGAACAGAGCTTCGGGGTAGTGCCCGTTGGCTTTCTCAAGGGCCCGCTGGTAGCTTCCGCGCGCATCGTCGATACGCTCAGACTGGGCGGCGACCAGGCCAGCTAGGAATTGATGCTCGGGCACTTCGCCTTCCGATTGTAGCAGCAGGTCGGCGTGCATGCGCGCGCGAGGTAAGTCCTGCTCGCTCAGTGCCAAACGAATCAGGTGTCGGCGCGCGTATGAATAGGCGGGATCGAGCGCCAGCGTGACCTCATACTCACGCTTGGCGCTGGCTTTGTCGCCCGCGAGCGCGTGGGCTCGCGCTAGGAGGCTATGTGGCTGCGCCAAGTCGGGTGCGATCTCTGCGGCCTGTTCCAATTCACGCATGGCGAGTACACGCTCGGCTCTTCCCCCCGCAGACAAATACGCACGCGCTATGGCGATCCGGATCTCTGCCAAGGCGGGCGCCCACTCCACAGCGCGGTTGAAGACGGCAGTGGCCGCTTCAGCGTCGCCGGCTTTCAGGTGAGCACGCCCCAAGATGACCAGGGCCCGGGCGCGCGAATCGTTTCCGCCGGTCGCAGATGCTGCCTCAAGATGTTCGATGGCGAGCTTTGAATCGTTCATCCTAAGAAGCAAGATCCCGAGCGCGAGACGCGCCGCACCAAATCCAGGTTTGAGTGCGACCGCGCGTTCAAGCGCTGTGCGGGCGCCCTGGAGATCATCGGCGCGGCGCAAAGCGACCCCGAGATTGAGCTGGGTATGGGGGTTGTCAGGGGTTGCCGCGGCGGAGCGAGCGAGCTCATCTGCAGCAGCTTTCGGCTCTTTAGCAAGCAGCAGCCAGTAGCCCAGCTCGGCCGAAATTTGTGGCGAATCTTGCCCGGCAAGTTCGGCGCGCAGCAGCTCGATCGCCTTCCGCGGCTCGCCGCGGCGACCGGCCTCGCGGGCTTCGGCGTGTCGCTCAGAGAGGGGCGCGTTCTTTTCGAACAACACCTCGCTGGGTGAATCATCGGAGTCTTCGTCGGAGTCGAACGCCGCTGTGTCCTCTGCGCGAATCGTCATCGCGATCACCCGTGGATCGCGCTGGGCCACATAGGTTTCAAGGCTCGCGGCCCCGGCGAGCAATACCACTAGCACGAGCAACACAGGCCATAAGCGAGACGCCGCGTAGCCGCTCATGACACACGCTCCAGCGCTGGGCCGAGACCTTTACCATTCACGTTCTGAATTTCGAGTCCGGGCCGCACATTGATTTCCAGCACCCAACAGCGGCTGCTCTCGTCGACCACCAAGTCGACGCCCAGGTAACCGAGCGGCACGCTCTCAGCTGCCAGCTTCGCAATTCGCACAATCTCATCCCAGACGGGCAGCTCGACGCCTAGCAGTGGCGCCTTGGATTCAGGATGCACCGCTACGGTCTTTCCACCAGATAGGGCACGAAACGTGCGCCCGGTGTCGAGATCGACCGCCAATCCCAGGCCACCTTGGTGCAGGTTAGCTTTGCCGTTCGAGCGGTGTGTCGGCACACGCACCATCGCCATAACAGGCTTAGCGTTGAGCGTGATCACGCGGATATCACAGAGCCCTCGCGACCAGAGTGTCGCGAAGACTGGGTGCGGCACAATGCGCGGCTCTGCGAAAGCCCGGTCAGCGCGGTCCTTAGAGAAGACGCCGTACACCACGTTGGCCGTGTGGTGTGCCAGTTCGCTGGGGCTAAGTTTGGACCCCGAGACCGTAAGCCAGCCGCCCTCCGGGCTACGATCTGCCACAACGATCAACCCGCGACCTCCGCTCGATCGAGCCGGTTTCAGCACAAAGTTGTCCAACGTCGTCAGGGTCGAGACGAACGGCGCAACGTGGCCAAGCGTGGGGCAGATAGCCAGCGTGTCAGGGACGGGAACACCCAGAGCGCTCATCCGTTCTTTGGCCAGAATCTTGTCGTCCGCCAAGGGGTAGTAGCGACGTGGATTGTGTGGATACACGAGCGCAACGTTGCGTCGATTGATACCGAACACGGCGTCGCGCCTGCGCACCAGCTGGGAAGTCTTTCGAAAGAGTGAGAGCATCGCGTTCAGGCCGGTGTCGGTTGTTTGAGTAGGCCGCGAAACCGTAGATACTCGCTGAGCCGCATGCCCACCCAGCGCCCCAGGTAAATGTCTAGGGCGATCACGAGCAGCAGGACCTCTGGAAACGCGATAATCAGCACCTGAAGCGCTAGCGAATTCATGACCAGGTAACAGGCAAGGATCACCAGCGTCGTGCCCGCAAGTTGCTTCACGGCGTCCCTCAAGCCCTCCTCGGCCCACAACAGGTAGAATCGTTCGGAGGTGATCGCCAGTACTGCGACCGGGAATAGCGAGATCCGCGTGAGCTGCGCCGCGCCAAGCTGCTCGGCAAGCATGCTGGTACCCAGCATCGCGACAGTGACTACGGTCAGTAATATCGCGAGGGTCGGCGAATGTAGTAACTGCATCGAGTTGAGCGCCCAGCGCGTAGCGCACACACACAGCACGATTATCAGCAAGCCTAACATCCCCCAAAGAGGCCCCGTCTCAGTGGCCGCAGCTGCGATTAGCGCGGGTAGAAACGTGCCAATCGTGGGCATACCAATCACGTTGCGGAACAGCACGACCACCAGCGCCCCGACAGGCAACATCAACACGGTGCGCAACAACGAAAAGGGCAACCCCAGCCGTTCGAACAGCGCCCAGACATTGAATCGTCCAAGTACGGCCTTAGCCTCCGCCGTGGGCACCAACGAGGTTTCAACGTCAAAGTGGTACTTGAAGTTGATGTCCTTCGTGTGGCTGAAGAGTACCTCGTCTCCGTAGTACAAGGTCAAGTAGTGCGCGGGAAGCTCAGCGAAATGTGCATTCGTTGTGTCGAACGGTACCCAGTGGCCTGCCACATAGGCCTCCGCCCATTGGTGGGTGGTTCGGCGTTCCCCCGTCTGCATGATGAGGCCCCCAACGAGACGCGCCGGAATGCCTCCCGCCCGGGCCAAGGCGACCAAGAGACGACTCTTGCCGTTGCAGCTAGCTTCTCCCAGTCGGAGCGCCGTGAGTGCGTCCGTCGTACCTTTGAACGGGCGCACTTTGAGTCCGGATACGAACGAGTAGATGCGCTCCAACCTGAGCGTCACGCTACCCGTGTCGGCGCCAATTTCTCTTAACTTGCTGCGAATTTGCGGGTCGTCGACCTGTATATGTTCGTCAGCGACCAGGTAAGGTGTCAACGACGTCGGGTAGGAGTTAGGCAGCGGGATCCCCGGCTCTAGATTGAAGTGTATAGCCCGGCTGGTAACGCCAAACATGTACTCAACGCTCGTGTCATTCGGAACCGAACTCCCCCGCCAAGACACCTTTCTGCTCAGACCCTTGAGCTCGCTCTCGAACTCCAGCCCAGGGGCGTTGTTCTGCTCGGCGCTCACCGTCTGGCGCGGGTTGGTGTTCGGCAGAAAGGTCGTGACTCGAACGCTCTCCTGATGTCCATCTAGGTTCATCCGCAGCGCGACGTTGTAACGAGCTTCGGGCAGCAGCTCCTTGAACGACGCGTCGAAAGAGCGGACCTTGTAGGCACCAATGAACAGTGCCAGTACCGGGAGCACCAGAAGGGCCCAGGTCACTGGGTGCAGTCTCCTTAAAAAGCGTGTCATAGCTGAAACGATCGAACCCGCGCCTAGATAACCAGCGCGCCAGTCAAGTGCCGCCGGTTTCCCCAATCGATCAGCGCGTTTTCACTTTTGTGTTAGCGGCTTCGACCGCCCAGCGCATAACCCCCCGGGCCAGGCTTGGTCCGTCGTCGGATATTAAACCACACAGGACACGCGCTCTGAGCCTTTCAGAGGCTTCTGGCTCTGCTAGAAGCTCGGCCGTGCCGCGCGGTCCAACCCAGCCTCTATTCCTAGTGCTGCGTCTCCTCGGCGCAGTCGCGGCCACGCTGTTCGCGCAGGAGGTCGCGGCCCAACCCCTGCTGCTCGCCGAGGGCAGCAGTCTGTGCCCAGCGCCGGTTGAGCTGCAGGGGCTCATCGACCAGTGGAGTGTCCGACCCAGGGTCGACCGACGGGAAACATGGATAGCAGAGGTGGACCGTCCGGACGCGGGAACAGCACGCCTTCGCCTGAGGACTCCTCAGGGTCAGACGCTCCTCGAACGCTCGATTGGCAGCGTGGATTGTGCTGCTTTGGCACAAGCTTTTGCGATTATTCTCGAAGCCCACTTTCTAGATCTGGGCCTCGTCGAGAAGACCGAAGTTGAACAGCCCCCACCCGCATCCCCACCCCCGCCCAAGGCGGCAATCAGCGTGAAAGATAGGGGCCATCCGGTCTCGACCGCCTGGGTGCGAGGTTGGCGCTTGGGCGGGGGGCTGGGCACCCAGTGGGGGCTGCCCGATAGCGGCTTCACAGGGGCGGCCCAGCTATTCGTTGCGCCGGTTCTTGCGCGCACTTGGGCATTCCAGCTGAGCGCGATGACGGGGCTCCAGCAGGTTCAAAGCCAAGGTCGTACCAATGACCGAATAGAAAGCCAGGCGCTCAGCGTCTCCTTGGCGATAGCCAAGCGCCAGCAGCTGCTCGAAAATGCCTGGTGGGAACCCCGAGCTGGCGCGGGCGTCCGTCTGTCTCGAGCGCAAG
>JBDKJZ010000180.1:0-9688 GCA_039796375.1 Pseudomonadota bacterium | reverse complement strand
TCAAGACCATGCGTGCGGCACTCGAGTGTTGTCACAAGGGCTGGGGTGAATCGACGATCATCGGCGTCGCGGGTGCAGGCCAAGAAATCTCGACGCGTCCGTTTCAGTTGGTCACCGGTCGCGTGTGGCGAGGGAGCGCTTTCGGCGGAGTACGCGGCAGGACCGAGCTACCAGGCATGGTTGAACAAGCCATGCGCGGCGAGATACAAATCGACCCATACGTGACTCACCGGTTACCGCTTGAGAGAATCAACGACGCCTTCGAGCTGATGCACGCAGGCAAGAGCATACGGAGTGTCATCACATTTTGAGATAGCCTCCTTGTCGCGCACTTTGTGCTCCGGAGGCAGCCGTGGTATCGGGGGCCCATGAAGATCGGCGTAGACCTAGGCGGCACAAAGATGGAAGCGCTGCTATTGGACGAGCAGGGCACCGAGGTGCATCGCGAGCGCGTGGTCACTCCACGCGGCGATTATTTAGGGATCGTGGATACGCTCACCGACCTGGTGAAGCGTGTGAAGGGCCGGGCGGGAACCGCGTGCAGTGTGGGTGTCGGCATTCCGGGGATCGTGTCCACCGCGACTGGCCTAGTGAAGAACGCAAATTCGACTGAGCTCAACGGCAACCCTCTCGATAGGGATCTCGAAGCTCGTCTGGATCAGGCCGTTCGCATCGAGAACGACGCTAATTGTTTCGCGCTCTCCGAGGCGGTCGATGGCGCCGCGGCAGACCTGAACATCCCCGGCGCCGTCGTATTTGGGGTCATTCTGGGAACCGGAGTTGGCGGCGGGCTCGTTGTCGGGCGCCAGCTCGTCCGAGGCCCCGACGGCATCACCGGTGAATGGGGTCACACACAGTTGCCGTGGCGCACTCCAGACGAGACCCCGGGCCCCGAATGCTGGTGCGGCTTAAACTCCTGCGTCGAAACGTATCTCTCTGGGCCTGGCCTGGCGCGGGACTACTCCGCACGCTCAGGTCGACCGCTCGATAACACGCGGCTCACCGAACTCGCGGCGCAGGGGGATGAAGTGGCTAACGCAGTTCTCGTCAGCTACGAGAACCGTCTAGCGCGTGGACTCGCCGGCTTGATCAATATTCTCAACCCACACGCGATCGTGCTCGGCGGCGGTATCTCGAACATCGACCGGCTATATGACAACGTGCCGAGGCTCTGGGGCAAGTACGTCTTCTCGGACGTCGTGGGCACCCGCTTGCTCAAAGCCAAACATGGAGACTCCAGCGGGGTTCGCGGCGCAGCCTGGCTCCACGACGACTGAGGGCGCGGGGGATTGCTCTAGCTTGAGCGCCAGCCCCGGCGCGGTTGAGCCTCGCCAGGGGCGCTTGGGGCCTCAGTGCGCGTTGAATCAGCTCGAAGTTGGCACAGCTTGGCTCAGGTTGGGCCTAAGCCAAGCTGTTTTGGCCGAGGCGTAGGTGGCGCGCTTGTTGCAGCGGTGGCGGACATGAACCGTCTTTCGATTGCTCAAGTTTGGCGACTCTCAGTCCTAAGTCAGCTCGGTTTGTTTTCCGCTTGTGGGGCTCAAGTCGATAACAACGAAGACCCGCAAGGCGCCCCTAGCGTTGAGCCACGAGAGCTCACGCCAGTCCTAGACGCAGATGGCGACGAGACCGGGAGGAGCCGGTACGAGAACGACGCGATCGAGTTCCGGACCAGCGCCCCAGCTTGTTCGAACAAGCCCGTCGATGCTCCGCTAATCGCTCAGCTCGGATTGACGGGGACGCTGTGCACAACGGCGGCCGATTGCACCGAGAAGGAACATGGCTACTGCACGCTAGACGTGAGTCAAGTACTCATACCTTCCTGCGCTTACGGCTGCGAGACCGATTCTGACTGCGCAGCGACCGAGCTCTGCGAGTGCGGTCCTGACGTGGGCGTCTGTCTTCCCGCCGCATGTCGCTCAAGCGACGACTGCGACGGCGCTCGTTGCCTCAGGATCGTGGAGCAGAACGCATGCCCCGATGGGTTCGGGCCGAAGACCTTCTACAAGTGCGAAGCGGACACGGACTCCTGCGTGACCGACGGCGACTGCCCCGAGCCCGAGGTTTGCCTCACGGCGAATGGATCGCGTAGCTGCGTCGAGCGTAGGCTGTGTGGAATCGGGCGCCCCTTTCTCGTCGAAAGTGAAGCCCGCCTGGCTGACTCCGTCGCGCGGCGCGACTGGCTCGTCAACCTCGAAGCGAGCCTCACTCGACTGCAGCAAGGCCTCAGTTCAGACAAGCGTGAGCGTCTCGCCGACGGCTGGCGACAAATCGCGCGCATGGAGCATGCCTCGATCGCCGCCCTCGCGCGCTTCCAGCTGGAACTGCTCTCGCTCGGCGCGCCTGCGGGTCTCGTTGAGGCGACGAACCAGGCTATGCTCGATGAAACCCAACACGCCCGAACCGCGTTCGCGCTCACCAGTCTCTTTTCCCGAAAGCCGGAGGGGCCTGGTCCCCTTGAAATCCGGGGAGCTCTTGGCGGCGAAGGCGTTGAAGAGATCGCGCTCACGGTGCTCCTCGAGGGGTGCATCGGCGAGACAACAGCAGCCCTGGAGGCGAATTGGGCTGCAGAACAGTGCACGGACCCAGCTCTTCGTGAACTTCTCACCGGCATCGCGCGAGATGAAAGACGGCACTCCGATCTGGCTTGGCAGTTCATCGCTTGGGCGACCTTAGGGCGCACTCACCTCGCCGCCGAACTCTTGAGTCGTGCCCTCTCCGAATCCAAAATGCAGCAACGCACCGTCTCAGCTAAGACTCACGACGAATGGATCAGCGCGTATGGCCTCGTCCCAGAGCACGTACGAGATGAGCTACGTGCCTTCGCTCTCCAGGACATTGTAGTCCCGTGCCTAGCAGCGCTGCAGCGCCGCGCAGCGTAGCTCGTTCGGTATCCTCTCCTAGGCTCCGCATCGCTAGGGCCGGGGCGCGCCCGAAGCTTCTGGGCTGCCGCGACGTGTTGTCCCGAACGCCCGCAGGTGCCAAGCTCCGCAGGCGGGCTTCCCTCGTTCGTGGCACCACAATTGAGCACTTGTCGGGTGGCCTCCAGTGATCGCTCCTCGGGGCTTCCGCGGGTCCGGCGTTGCGCACTTTCGCGCGTCGACGAAGCGCGCTGCTGTGCGCTTAGGGCGCAGGCGGTGGCCCGCTGAGCACGCCGCCGTTCCTGTTGTCTCGGCGGTAGCGTGGCCAAGGAAAGAGCGCAGCGGGTGGATTGTCGGCGTCCAAGGAAATCACATGCAGCGTTCCGTCACCGCACACCAGAGCCTCGAGCTGCCCATCCGAATCGACGTCAGCGAGGGTGGGTGCGCCCGGATTGCTCACGCCGTAGGCCCACTCGACGGCCCCCGTGGCGCCGTCTAGCGCCAGGAGCGCCTTGCGCGTACCGACCAACACCTCGAGTTCGCCGTCGCCGTCTACGTCCGCGATCGCAGGTGCACCGGTCACCTCGTCGCCCGTGCTCCGTCGCCAGAGTTCAAGCCCGTCGTTGCCGTTCAGCGCATACAACACGGTCCCCCCGTAGTAGGTACTGACGACAACGTCATTGCTACCATCAAGGTTCAGATCCGCCACTGCGGGGTGAACAAGGACGCCGCTGCCTGAATGAGACCAGAGCTGAACCCCAGCCGACGCTGTGATCGCCGAGCTCCCAAAGTGCCCCACAACCACTTCTAGGGTTGCGTCGTTGTTGACATCCGCAAGCAGCGGCCCCGTCGCACTCGCGCTCAAGCTTGAATACTCCCAAACGGAAGAGGCGCTGACGCCGTCAAGACGCAGCAACCTGGGTCCACCAGTCTGGCGGTATAGACTAACCAGGATATCCTTGCTGCCATCTGAATCGATATCGAACAGCGTGACAGGCTGGTTAATATCGACGTTCCCTTCGTTCAATGGGTCCAGATGCTTGTTCAGAATTAGCCCACCAGTCGCGGCGTTGAGGATGCGCAATCGTTCATCGGGGTTGGAGACCGGGAAAGCGACGTCCAATTGTCCATCTTGGTTCCAGTCTGCTACCGTTGGCATCACGCCAAACACGGCGGCTGAAGTGGCGGCCACGTCGTAGCGCCAAGCTTCAAGACCGAGCTGACCATCGAAGGCGACAAACCTCACCTGTCGTTGGTTCCCGGAAACCACGTGGGTGGCGACGAAGATCTCGGCAGCCGCGTCCCCATCGACATTCGCCACCGCGGGGAACGTTGTGTCGCCCGCGTTGGGCATCACGACCGACCATTCTTCCGCTCCCCCTGAGCCGGCGAGGCTACGCACCGTCGCGCCGTGACTCAGGACCACTTCCTTGTCGGAGTCTCCGTCGATGTTAGCAACGATGGGTGCCGAGCAGCCACCGCTAGAGACCCAGAGACGTGATTTCACCGCTAGGGTCCTTAGCTCAATGTCATCGATGGCCCACCCTTCGCCGGGGCTCCCCGCATCAGACTCCAGGATGAAGCGAATGAACACCTGTTCACCCGGACGCGCTGTCACTCCGGACAAGCCGAGGTCTACCAGGCGCTGCTCCCAAGAGGCTGCTAGTATGGGCCCCGTCTCGGTGTGCACGCGGACCCAGCCCGTTCCGTCGTCGGAGACCTCCACATAGACCGAATCACCCGCTCCAAGCTCAAGAGACTGCATGAAGCGCAGGTGAAGCCTTGAATGCTCGTCGGCCCAGCACGAGCTTGCGGGGACGACGATGGCTTTGGACGTCAGGCTGGTGAGCGCGCCGTCAGCATAATTCCCCAACGGGCTATCATTGAACCCGTTCGCGCTACTTGCGCCCCCGGGCGCCGTGTCCCACGACCCGACCACGTCCCATTCTAGAAGCCCCGCCTCCGCGTCGTCGGCAAACAGCACCTGCTCAGTGCACGAGGGCGAGACGGTGAAGTCGTAACGTTCAGGCGAAGCGTCTTGGTTACCGGCGTTGTCGACTGCCGCGACTTCGAAGCTATGTGTTCCAGGAGTCAGCAGGACCTCAAATGGGGATCCGCAAGCGCTGAACGCTCCGTCGTCGACCGAGCAGGCGTACTCGATCACGTCAAAGTCCGGGCTGTGGAAGGTAAACTTGGCCTCGGAGAACCCTGTACGGCCGGGTGGCGTCGTGTCCAAGATCGTCTGTGGGACGGTCGTGTCCACGTTCCAACCGAAAGAAGCTTGGCTCCAGTCGACGTTTCCGGCGAGGTCGCGCGCTCGAATGTAGGCCCAATGCCAGCCGGGTGATACAGTGGGCTGCCAAGGTGAAACGCACGGGGCCCAAGCCGCCCCGTCCAGCTGGCAATCGAAAAGCTGCCCGTCAGCGTCGGGGCTGTTAAACACAAGACTCACTTGGCTAGTACTTGGATCGGACGGGCCTGAGACGATATTGGTGTCAGGCGCAATGGTGTCTATCGCCCAGTTCATCTCCGCCGGAGTCAAATCGACGTTGCCCGAGGTGTCCACGGCGCGCACGCCGAGGCTGTGCGGTCCTTCGGAGAGGCCAAAATAGGTTTGGAAACCCTGACATTGAACAAAGGCGCTGCCGTCCAGGCTGCACTCGAAATAGTTAAGGTCGGTGGCCGCACTTGAAAAGGTAAACGCTGGGCTATTGTTGTTGGTAATGGCGGCGGGGCCCGAGTCGATCAGAGTGTCAGGTCGCGTCAGGTCGATGTTCCAGTTCGCTATGGCGGGCGACGGGTCGGGGTTTCCGACATTGTCAATCGCGCGCACTTGGAACACGTGGGGACCGCTCGCTAGGTTAGTTTCCGTGTGCGGGGACGTGCACACAACAAATGACGCGGCGTCCAGGCTGCACTCGAAAGCGGACACATCGCCGTCAGGAGACAAGAACCAAAAGGACGCGTCGCTGGAGCCGCTCATCGGCGGCGGAAACTGCATGATGTTCGTCTCAGGCAGCGAGCTATCGACGGACCACTGATACGAGACCCCAGGTCCGATGTTTCCTGCGGTGTCGATCGCCCTCACCCCGAAAGTGTGGCTGCCATCCCCAAGCTGCAGGTAGGCCCACGGCGAGCTGCAAATCGAGAATCCCGACAGGTCGAGCTGGCACTCGAAACGACTGACGTCAGTCGCATCGCTGTAGAAGGAGAACACAGAGCCGCCCCCGCCGACGAGCAGCGCCGGAACCTGATCCATGAAGGTTTGCGGGCCAGTGGCATCGATGCTCCACGTCACCACCACAGGGGTCTCGTCGCGCAGCCCCTGCATGTCCACCGCGCGAACTTCGAACTTGTGGGCGCCGTCGCTCAACCCTCTGTAGCTAACAGTGCCGCCGCAGCTCGTAAACTTCGCGCCGTCTAGGCTGCACTCAAATTGTTTCACATCCGCAGCGGGGGAGGTGAAGCTAAACACGACATCCCGCGAAACCGACGATGCGAGCGGGATCCCACTAGTCAAGACCGTTTCCGGCGGACGCTGCACCTGCCAGCTGTAAGTCGCCTCCGCGCGGTTGCCTGCGGCGTCGACCGCTGCGGCCTCAAACGTGTGTTGGCCTTCGGACAATCCGGCGTAGCTTTGAGGAGAGTCGCAGCGGATCCATATTCCCCCGTCGCGGCGGCATTCGAAATGCCCACCTTCGGGCTCGTCAGTGCTGAACTCGAAAGTCGCCTCTGACGCTTCGGTGGACTGAGGGGGCGTCGCCTGCAACACGACCATGGGCGCTTCAAAGTCCGCAGTCCACGCCCACTCGGCCGCCATGAGTTCCAGCTGCGGCTCGGTGAACGCCCGCACTTCGAAGACGTGGGGCCCTGGGGCGACGTTTTTGAACGAGAAGGGTGAGGCGCATCGGGCCCACGCGCTGCGGTCAACCCGGCATTCGAAAGCACTCGTGCGCTCGGCGGTGAAGTGGAACGCGACGTTCCGGAGGTTGGAGGGCGAGTTCGGTCCGAAAGTGACCCGCGCTGCGAGCCCCTCGGTATCGAGCGCTGAAGGGTTCGTCCCTGTCCCGGGCAGCGACAACGGCCCGTCGTCGATTAATCCGCTGAGCGCGCTAGGATGAAACGCTGGACGCCGTACCCCACCGGCTGGCCCAGGTCGGGAACCGGGGTCAGAGCCGGCCCCAGCATCCCCCGGTGCACCAGGCATGTCCTTGCCCCCGCTGGCAGAACCCGGCTCTTCTTTCGGATCGTCCTCGGCGCCGCCTGGACCGGGCTCGGCGCCGCCACACCCCATCAGGGCGAGCGCGGAACACGCGAGCCAGGCTCGCGACGGCGTCAACCAGCTCATCACACTCATACTTACGGTTAACCTCGCAGTTACCCGAGTGGACGCACGCTCAATCTTGGTGAGGCACCGCCAAGTTGCAGGTGTAGTGGAAGCTCAAGTGCGCCTAGCGGTAGACCATCAGCACCAAGACAGTAGTCCAGAGTAGGTGCAGGACCCCTGCGCCCACCCGCAACTTTGTGAGCTCACGCCCAAAACCGAGTTTGTCCGGCGGCTCCGCGAGCGCCGCAAGTCCAAGCCTCCGCCCTGCCGGCTTCACGAACCCCAGGCTGAAGCCGATGGCGAGCAGGAGCAAACCCAGCGCCGCGTGAATCTGGGGTCTCACCACTCCGAAGCCCCCCATCAAAAAAATTAGCGCGAGCCCGGTGGCGAGCGTGACCAGAGAGCCGGCGCTCGCCAACCCGGCGCGCACTGCCGCGTCCTTTGCGGCGCTTCGCATCACGGCCGCGTCTCCCCCTGCGAGGGCGCGTCGCAGGCTCCCAACGCTGCCCAAAGGCGCGGCGAAGATCACCGCGGCGGCGGCGATGTGAATGACTAGGAGCAGCACTCGAAGCAGGAACATCCCCGAACCCTATGCATGCCAGAGGCAGAATGCCAGCGCCAAGCTCTCCCCCTGCCCCGTAGCCTCGACGTTCAAGCCAAGGGCCAGCCCTACGGGCCTCCGGTGGCTCGCCCCAGGACTGCGGGTGCGGTTGTGCCCTGTTCCCTTTTCCGCTAGAGCGCGTGCATGAAAATTCAAGCCGATACCGTGGTCGCTATCGACTACACCTTAAGAGACGACGCCGGTAAAGTCATCGATACCAGCGAAGGCCACGACCCTCTGTACTACCTCCACGGCCACCAAAACATCGTCGAAGGACTAGAGAGCGCCCTCGCAGGGAAGTCGGTCGGGGACTCAGTCGACGTTGTTGTGCCTCCAGAGAAGGGCTACGGCACGCGAGACGAGAAACTCGTGTTTGACATCCCGAAAGAACAGCTGCCTAAAGACCTGTCGCCGCAAATTGGCATGCGCCTGAGCATGAACGGAGAGCACGGGCAGGTGATTCCTGTGACTATTACCAAAGTGAAGCTGAATACTGTTCAACTCGACGGGAACCATGAACTCGCGGACAAGGCACTGCACTTCTCGGTCTCGATCAAGGCCGTGCGCAAGGCCACCAAGGATGAGTTGTCGCATGGGCATGCGCACGGTGCGGACGGCCATCACCACCACTGAGCGCAGCTGAAGCGAGCGCTTCACAACACGCCCTGGAACCCCAAAGGAACGTCATGTTGAGGAACGGGTCATGCTGAACGCGCTGTGGCGATTTCTAGAGCGTTGGGTCCCCTTCGGGCTACTGGCTCGCAACAAGCCTCGACACTTCCGAGAGATGCTTCGGGTCCTGTGGTTGAACCGCGGCCGCTGGACTTATGCGTGGCGCATTCTGCGACATGGGGTCTGCGATGGCTGTTCACTTGGAACGACAGGGCTACGGGATGCCGTGCTACCGGGCGTGCACTTGTGCCTCACGCGGCTGCAGCTCTTGCGTCTGAATACGATGGGGCCTATCCCCGATCGAATACTGGCCAGAGTCGCCGAGCAGGACTCGCTCGACAACGAAGCGCTGCACCAGCTGGGGCGCATCCCTTACCCCTTGCTCAGGGGATCGGGCGAGAAGAACTTTCGGCGCATTTCTTGGGACGCGGCTACCGACTTGGTGGCCTCCAGTTTGCGTAAGGCGCCACCCGATCGCGTCGGCTTCTTCCTCACCAGCCGTGGACTGACCAACGAAACGTACTACACGGTCCAGAAGCTCGCACGAATAGCGGGCACCCCCCACGTCGATAGCTGCGCCAGATTGTGTCACGCGGCGAGTAGCGTGGGCCTGAAACAAACCATCGGTTACTCGGCGCCGACCATTAGCCTGACCGACCTCATCGGTGCGGAGTTGATCTTTATCATCGGAAGCAACCTGCCCAACAACCAACCCGTTTCGACCAAGTATCTGCGCGCAGCGCGAAAAGCGGGTTCAAGAGTCGTCGTCATCAATCCATTCAAGGAGCCCGCGCTAGAGCGCTACTGGATTCCGAGCGTGCCCAGCTCGGCGCTCTTTGGAACGAAGCTGATGGACGAGTACCATGCGGTGCGTCCCGGGGGCGACATTGCGTTTATGACGGGCGTGCTCAAGGCGCTCGACGAGTGTGATGGGTTCGATCAGGCATTCATCGAGCAACGCACCGTGGGGTCGGCGGAACTGCGCTCCCACCTCAGGGCGACCACTTGGCAAGAGATAGTCGCCGAGTCGGGGGTGGACCAGCACGCTCTTAGCGCACTGGCCGAGCGGTACCGCAAGGCCAAGACGGCGGTCTTCGTATACTCAATGGGGCTAACCCAGTATGAGTTCGGCGTTCAAAACGTGAAGATGGTCGTCAACCTAGCCCTCGCGCGCGGGATGATCGGCCGCGAGCGCTGCGGCATTCTACCGATCCGAGGGCACTCAGGTGT
>JBDKJZ010000179.1:0-9698 GCA_039796375.1 Pseudomonadota bacterium | reverse complement strand
TACGCCGCGATCACGTCCTTGCCGTCGAGTCGGTACGGTTCAAGCTCGGTCAGGCCTTCGACCAGGTCGAGAGCCCGCTTGAGCGGTCCCGCGTTGGCGCCCTTCTCCAGCGCGAGCACCAGCGCTGCGTTCAGAGCCCCCGGCTCGCCTTGCGCGAAGTGAGCGTCAGCTAGGCTGAGGCGCGCTGGGCCACTCTTCGGATCTCGCGCCACGGCGTCTTCGAGCAGCTTCCACATGTCGTACTTCGCGCCGGCGAGTCGCTTCACAGTCGCGATTTGCTCAAGCAGCTCCTTACGTTTGGGTCGTCGCTCGTGAAGTCGCTGCAGCTCGCTTAGGGCGAGGTCGAAGTCTTTTCGCTCCAATGCGCGTCCGACGAACACTTCGCTGTCCGGGTCTAGCTCCCGGATCCGGTCGTAGAGTGCCTGGGCTTCTTGCCTTTGACCCTCCGCTTCCAAGAGCTGCGCGGAAGTAAACAGACCGTCGATACTCTCGGGGAAACGCTCCGCGCTCCGCATGGCCACCTCGCGATATTCGGGTGTCCAACCGAGCTCGCCGTAGATGCTGGCCAGGGCAGCAGTGAGTGCGGGCACCTGCTGGTAGCGTTCGGTCAGCTTCTTGAGCTGGGGGGCGGCGTCCACGAGGCCCTTGCTCTGGACGATCTTCTTGACTCTCTCCAGGTCTGCCTTCCACAGGTCGGGGTCGCGGGCCAACGCGAGCTGGTTCAGTTCCCGAATCAGGTCTTCCGTTTGGCTGGTGTTGTAGATGGGATCGCCGGAAACAAACTCAGCCGCTAGACTAAGAGCCGCGCCCGTGGCGAGCTTGGTGTCTTTGACGAGCGGCTCCACGAGCAGCGTCGCGACCCCGTCTTCGTTGTCTGAGTGGGCGAGTGCGGCTGCGATGTAGCGCAGCGCCACGCTAGCGCCGTCTTCGCGCTCGCTGGGATCAAAGGTTGGGTTCGCGTCGAAGCTGACGTGGGGTCTCGTGGGAGATGCCAACGGAACAGCGCTAGGGCTGGCCCCGGACGGCTCGACCTTCAGCGGGCGCCCGTCCGCGTGAAGTAGGCGCACAGCGGTCCGCCCGTCGACGAGCTTGGCGACCACCCGGTGTGGTCCAGCGGGTATCGTTACTCCAACACCCACCTTGGTCCAGGAGCCGAATCGACGGAGGTCTCGGTCCAGGACGAGCGTGCCATCTACCCACACCTTAAGGGCGTTCTCGACGCTGACGATCGCTGATTGCTCGGCGTCCGTCTTGAACAACGCTTCAGCAAAGTAGACCCCGTTCTTCGTGACTTCGTCCACGGTCGCCATGCACCCGTCTTGTTCTGACTTGAGAATGCGGGGCAGCTGGTCGTAGCGCTCGTCTCGGGGCCAAACCTTCGGCCAGGGTGCCGTCGACTCTGCCGGAAAACTCTCAAGCGCCGATGCGCGGCTGCCGCTCCCGAAGGGGCCGGCAAGGCGGAGGCTGCGTAGGCACCCAAGCTTCTCAGCCGTGATCGATTCGACGTCGCTCGCCGCCTCGGCCCACGATTCTTGGCTCCACCATTTCACGAGTAGGTCGCGAGCGCGCCAGCCCAGGTGTTTCGGATGCTGCAAGCTCTCGGCAACCCACGCCTTGTTGCGCTTCCAAAGACCCTGGGTGTTTGAGCTGGCGCTGATGGCCTGCTGGATCGAGAACCAGGCGATCCATGGTGAACTCGGATGGTTCGCCGCGCGGGCGGCTCGTGCGGCCGCTAGGTAGTGATCCGAGGCGCTTCCGAGCCGCCCGTGCAGCTCGTCATCGAGTCCGCGAGCCAGGTCTTCGAAAGGTCCGTGCCGTCCACTCTTGTCGAGTCGGTCTCGCGCGGTTCGGGCCTCTGCCGCGTTACCTCCGGGTGCCAAGAGCTCCAAGAGCAGCCAATCGGCGGCCCGGGCGCTGTCCTTGGAAGCTGCTTTTCGTGCGGAGACCAAGGTGGAGGCGGAGGTGCTTGGGGGCGGCAGCGCCGGTGTACATGCCTGCAGGACAACGCCTGCGGCACTTCCGAAGGTCAGGCCGACTACGAGGAGCGATACTGAAAAAGTTCGCAGCATCATCATTCTCCAACTACCACGCGCGGCGTGAACGCGGCGTCCACGCTCTCACAGAATGCGCGCCACGCAGCGTACTCAGTTGTTGGGATTCGGGTCTTCTTGAGTAGCAGGCGACTGGTGACTGTCACCTTGCCCGGCGCGTGCTGAACTTGAACGCTGAAGTCGCCAAATGGCGACTTTCTTTCGACGTCGATCGGTGCATTTTTTAGCGTCATTCCCTTCGGCAGGTGCACCTCCACCACTTCTTCTCTTGAGCCAAACGCTGGAACCGCCACGGCTAGCTGACGCTGGGACAAAGACGCGAACGCTTCGGTCAGGCGAGTTCGGCTCGTCGCCGCGAACGTCCACCGGTCGCCCTCTGGACGAGCGAAACTGGGGGCGGTGGCTTTCAAGCTGACGCGTACGGGCTTTTCGAAGTCGGCAACTTCAACGTTCACATCTGCCGGCGCGGCGCCCAGGCGCAGCCCAGGAAACTCGCCAGCGAGATCCTTCGAGAGACGTTCGCGGCGTGTCCCACTCGAGCTGTAGCGCGAGCGCCAACTAGGGGCGTGAATGCCACTCGTGAGGTACTCGAGCTTGAGCTCTGCGCTGCCGTCGCGGGCGAGGTGCGCGACCGTGCGGCGATTCAAGACGCTGTGCTCAGGGTCAGCCAAGGGGACCGTTACCAGAGTCGGTTTCCCTTCGTTGACTAAGATCGCCGTCGACTCTTGGTCCATCGCAGGGAGCTCAGTCGAGCCGGTGAACTCCGCGGTCCCGTCTAGGTACAGGTCGAGCGATGGGACGTAGGCAATCGCGTGATCGAACGGCGCTAGCGACGCCACGCTCGAGCTGAAGCGTCCGCGCATCTGGGTTCGGATGATCACTATGGTGGAGGGGATGCCCACCGCCTTCAGCAATGAGACGATCACCGTCGCTTTGTCCTTACAGTCACCCCACCCTCGATTGACGGTCTGAACGCAGCGTCGGGGCTTGAAGCCGTAGATGCCGAACTCCAAGGCGACGTAGCGCGTGTTTTGGATCACCCAGTTGTAGATCGCTGCGACCTTTTCTCGGTCGGTCGAGAGTCCTTTGACCAATTGATTGGCGAGCTTTCGGGTCTCGTCGTCGAGGTCGAACTGGTCCTGCGCGAGACCCCAGTACCACTGACCGAGCTCTGCGTAGCTTGGGTATGTCGAGACGTGGATGAAGCCGAGCACTTCGGACCAGGGGGGCATCGCAGGCTCGGGATTGATGCCCGCGAGATTGGCAGCCCAGAAGCGGTAAATCGTTTGTTCAGGCTTGCGGACGACCTCTGTCTTCAGTCCGGGGATGTTCTGCTGATCGATGTAGAACTTGCGCCTCTTGGGCGTAATTAGGACGAACTCGGCGTGGCTGACCGTTTCGCTACTTTGAAGCTGCTCAGTTGCACCGAAGTAGTCAGCGAACTCGTTGCGGCCGCCCGAGTCGTCAATGCGATACTGAAGCTCCACCACGTCGCCTGCCTCAAGCCGTGGAAACTGCACGTAGTAGGTTCGGGCGGAGGTGTACATCGCGACGGACGGATCGTTTGCTGCCGCAACTCCGGTTTCGATCGCCTCGTCGATGCGCCCATCAGTCCGAAAGACTCGCGCCCCGCGCAGCTGAACGGCTTGGCTATCCGCTTGGTATTGAAACGCATACTGCCGGCTCAGCGCCGCGGCTGAGTCCACCAACGGCTGAAACACCACTTGTCTGAACTCGCTGCTGAGGCCGTTCTCAAACACGGTGCGGACTGAGAGATTCAGCAGGGTCCGACGGCTCTCGCCCATCGACGGCGCGCTCCGCTTCTTCAAGAATTCGTCCGGGGCCCAGGCGTACGCCTCGTCTGGCTTCGCTGCTTCAGGTTCTATCTGGCTGAGGTACTCGGTGACCTCCTTCGTCTGCGGACGAATCTCGACGATCTTTCTTAGCAATCGAAGCTGCTCTGCGCGGTTGCCCAGCTCGCCGTGAAGGTCCGACAGTGCGCGGAGGATCCCGGTGTCTTCTGGTGCCAGATTGAGCGCATATTGATAGCTTGATATGGCGCGCTCAGGCTGTTTCATTCGGCGATAGGCCCGCGCGACAACACCCCGAACCCACAAACTACTTGGGTTCACCGAAATCATGCGCTCTGCCCAGTGCGCGGCGGCCCGATGCTCACCGCGGGCCAGCGCAAGATCCAGCCTCGCGCCCAGGTAGGTGTGGTCGTCAAAGCGGTACTGCGCGTAGCGCCGTTCGATTTCCTCGGCTTCGAGTACCTGTCCAACTTGGCGAAGCTGGCTCGCGAGCATGTTGAGCAAGGTGACCGAAGTCGGATTTCGGTCCGCCGCCGCCCGCAGCAATGCGAGCGCGGTGCGCACCAGGCCGGCCTCATTGTAGAGCTCGACCCTGCCTTGCAAGGCGTCTACGTTGTCTGGGTCGATCGCGAGCGCCTGCTCGAAGTAGGGGAAGGCATCGCGCCAGTTCATGCCTCCGCGTTCAACGGTTGCTCGCGCGAGCAGCAACTCGACGGACTGCACCTGCTCCTGCTTAGCGAGGGCTTCAGCGCGCTCGACCCAGAGCCTATGAGAGTTATAGTCTTCTGATAGGCGGCCTGCGAGCAACTGACGCTCGATGCTGGGGTCCTCGTCGGCAGCACGGGCAGCGAGATCCCGCGCCTGGTGGACCGTCGGGTCATCCCCTTGGGTTTCGACTAGGTAGCGCGCGTACTGCTCAAGGGTCGCGGCGGTGGCTTTCTTTCCTTTCGTGGCTGCATCGAAGCGCGCGATCGGACCCAGTCCTTGGGTGACAATCTTCAGTCGTTCGAAGTTGGTTCGCGCCGCCTGGCTAGCGAAGGGGGTCGCTGAGCTCCTCAGCTGCGCGCCAGCCAACCCCTCGGCGTCAGCGACGCGTAGCGAGACGACTGGCGCGCTATCCGTTCCGCAGACCTTGAGAGTGAGGTTGCTGGTTCCCGCGGGCAGCTCGATTTTGGCGCCGAGCCGGTCAGCGTCGTGGCCGCGGTACGCCCGGTCCTCCAGCACCAAGAGCCCGTTGACGTGCAGCCGCATCGCGCCGGACGCGCCGGCCCAGACCGTGACGGCTTTGGGTGTTTGCGCCGGGTTTTCAACGAAGGTGGTGGCATAGAAACAAACGTTCTGCTCGGGTCGAAACAGCGCGCTGCCGTCGACCCAGCCAAACGGAAACGCGTCGGGCACGGGTCGCCAGCGAACCGCTCGTTCTTTGCCGGTATAGGCGCGACCCTCGACGATCGGCTCCGCGAACTGGGTCTCGGGCCCATAGTCCACATCGAACCCGGCCTTTCCCTCGTTGTCGAATGGTCCTAGGACCAGCCAGTCTTTCACATACCCGAGCTGCTCGATGCCCCGCGTCGCGCCCGCGACATCGCCTCGCCGTGTGCGGGCGTGTGCGGCAAGAAAGCCGGCGTACGCTCGAACAGCCGGTGGCATGCGGGGCGAGCCCGAAATAGACACCAGGGCCTGTTCCAGGCGCGTCGGTTCTTCTGTGCCCCACAGTCCCCAAATCTGGCGAACCGCCGTGAAAGCCGCCGGACCCTCCGCCGAGTTCAGCTGCGAGACCTTCGCCGCGAGGTCGCTGCTTTGGCCTGGCGCCCGGGCCTGAGCTGCGTCGCACACACACAGTGTGACGACAAGCGTACATAACAAACCGGCGCTCAGCGTCCGTATGGGCATCAAATAGCCAGATTTATCCATTTTTAAACTCGACGCTTCGAACGCTCGGGTAGACTGCAACACATTGTCGGGGACCCTAATTCCGCCGGAGCGAGCCGAGCTCTCTCGAATCGCTTGCTGGCGGTGGGTAGAACGTCTAGAAGATGAAAGCTTAGTGGGCCCTATTCGATCACGTGTTGCAGAAGTCTCGATTGAAACCGATGCCGCATAGGGAAACCCACTCTCGGAGGATCGCAAATGGTTAATCCCCAGATGGTGATGTACGAGGAGGAGTTCCACCAGATCCAAACGGTCGTAGATCGTTTGGTGAGGGAAGCGAACGCCAAGGTCGTCTTCATCGTAGACAAAAACGGGCAGCTGATCTCAGCGGCCGGCGATGTTGAGAATATCGACACAACGTCTCTCGCTTCCCTGACTGCGGGCAATATCGCAGCCACCGGGGGGATAGCCAAGCTGCTTCGCGAGAATGAGTTCGCGACCCAGTTCCACGAGGGCGAAAACGCCAACATTCATATCCAGCTGGTGGGCAATCGGGTGATCCTTGTGGTGATCTTCGACTCCAAGAGCAGCTTGGGTCTGGTCAGACTCCGGGTCCGCAAGGCCTCCGACGAGCTCACTCGGATCTTCGAAGCGCTGCTCACGAAGGTACAAGATCCAGGTGCGGACTCGCCGTTTGCCGAAATTACGGACGACGATATCGACAACTTGTTCAATGATTGAAGGGACGGGCGATGAGCTTCATCAACTACATGGCCCGCGAGATCAACTGCAAGATCGTCTACTACGGGCCGGGTCTTTGCGGAAAAACAACGAACCTTCAGCACATTTACGAGCGCACTAACCCAGACGCCAAGGGCAAGATGATCAGCCTGGCGACAGAGACTGAGCGCACCCTCTTCTTCGATTTCTTGCCGCTCTCACTCGGTGAGATCCGGGGTTTCAAGACCCGCTTCCACCTTTACACAGTGCCCGGCCAGGTCTTCTACGACGCTAGTCGTAAGTTAATTCTGAAGGGTGTCGACGGGGTCATCTTCGTCGCAGACTCCCAAATGGCGCGTCTCGAGGCCAACCAAGAGAGCGTTGAGAACCTGCGGACCAACCTCGCTGAGCAGGGCTACGACCTGGACAAGGTGCCGTACGTCATCCAGTACAACAAGCGTGATCTCCCCGGTGCGGTCGACGTTCCGGAGCTGCGAGCCCTGCTCAACCCCACCGGTGTTCCAGACTTTGAGGCTCAGGCTCGCACGGGTGAAGGGGTGTTCGAAACGCTCAAGGCCGTCAGCAAGCTGGTACTCACCGAGTTGAAGCGCGGCAGCGGCGGCTGATTCGCTGAGTCCGCAGAATGCGGCTGAGTCCGCAGAATGCAGAAGGGCCCGCAATTTAGAACTGCGGGCCCTTTTTCTTGGCTAGTCCCAAGCTGATTCAGCTAAGCCGTGACTCTTCCGACGCCCACGTCCAACTCAGTCGGACCGGCACTTCGGTGGTCGGCGGCGGCGCCGAGCGGATTACTTCTTCAGACCGTTCCGGCGGCGGCGATTCTTCGCCCGCATCTTCGACTTGAAGCGGATGGAACGTTTGCGGTTGGTCTTGCGGGGCTTCTTGGACAGCGCGAGATACATGGGGCGCGGAACCTAGCCGTCATCTTGGGTCCTGGCAAGGCCGGAAAGCGCATGCCGTGGCTCATTGGTGGCTACTGCGGATGATACGTTCAGTCTTTCCCACCCGTCAGCAGCCGTTGGAGCAGATCCTCTGAGTAGTGATTCAGCTTTCTGAACACGACGCCCATCCCCGGAGGGTCGTCCTGCACCCGAACAACCTCGCCCTCACCCTCGATGGTCTGGATGTCGTCCATAATCACGGAGAAGCGAAGATCCACCTTCGTCCCGATCTCCAGCGGCTGCTTCGTCCGGATAAACACCCCACTCTTCGAGATGTTTGTCACGTATTCCTGGATGAACTGATCAAACGAGTCGAACTCCTTGTTGATCGTCAGCCTGGGTTCTTCGCGGCCACTGCTCATTGGGTTACTTCCCTTGAAGGTCGAACTGCTCGATGTGGTACTCCTGGTGCGCGACTAGCTCAACGCGACGCTGGTAGCGGCGCTCGGCCTCCGCAAGCGCGTCCTTAGCTTCATACTTGAGGAAGTCGACTACCGCTGAGTGGGCGTGAACGCGGACGGAATAGCCGGGCAACGTCAGGCGCTCACGCTGGATCTGACGCAGGATTTCGTGGGCGATCGTCTCGCGTGACTGAATGTGGCCGGTGCCGTCGCAATAGAAGCACGGCTCGTGCATCGTGCGGCCCAGGCTCTCGCGGGTCCGCTTGCGCGTCATCTCGATCAAGCCAAGATCGCTGATCCGGTTGATGGTGGTCTTCGCTTTGTCTTTGCCGAGGGCCGTTTCGAGCTTGCGCCAGACTTTCTCGCGATTCCCAGCGCGCTCCATGTCGATCAGGTCGAGGATGACGAGACCGCCGATGTTTCTGAAGCGGAGCTGGTAGGCGATTTCTTCAACGGCTTCCAAGTTGGTCTTGTAGGCCGTCTCTTCTAAGTCTTTGCTGCCTTTGCCAACGTAGCGTCCGGTGTTCACGTCAACGGCGGTCAGCGCTTCGGCTTGGTCCACAATTAGCGAACCGCCGCTAGGCAAGGGCACCTTCCGGCTGAGCGCGCGCTTGATCTCGTCTTCAATGCCGTAAGCATCGAAGATGGGCTCCTGTCCGGCGTAGAGTTTGATGTCCTTCACGCGCTGGGGCATGAACATCTCGATGAAGCGAACCAGGCGTCCGTACTGCTCGCGGTCATCGATGATGATGTGATCGATCTCATCGGTGAAGAAGTCGCGAGCGACCTTCAGGACCAGGTCTAGCTCCTCATAAAGAAGTGCCGGCGACTTCGCAGTCTCTTTGCGCTTCGCAACCCCACCCCAGACCTTGATCAAGTAACCAACGTCAGCCTTGAGCTGCTTCTTGGTTAGGCCTTCGGCGACGGTGCGAACGATCAGCCCTCCGGTTTGCGGCTTTAGAGCTTCGATAGACTTGCGTAGTCGTGAGCGTTCGCGCGTGTTCCCAATGCGCTTCGAAATGCCCACATGATCCACGGTGGGCAAGTAGACAACGTAGCGTCCAGGCAACGACACATGGCTCGTGACGCGCGCGCCCTTGGTGCCAATCGGCTCCTTCGAGATCTGCACAATCACCTCGTCGCCCTCGCGGACTACTTCGGAGATCGGCACCGATCGCGAGACGCGCGAAGTCGGGCGGCGCACGCTGCTCGGCTTCTTGGTTATCTGGCGCGCACGCTGGGGGACCTCAGCCCGGCTGGTCTTGACGGCGACTTCAGGGCGAGCGGTTTCCGGTCCGCGCTTCTTGCGCCGTCGCCTCCTGCCCCGCCTTGAGCCCCGGTCGTCGGTGGCTGCATGCAATTCGGACTCCCCCTCGGTCGGGGCTGCACCTTCCGCCGGACTCGTGGGGTCTTCTGAAGAGCCCTCAGCCTCAGCGTCACTCCCCGAGCGTGTTTCCTGGGCTCCGCCGCGACTCCGTCCGCCTCGTCGGCGCCGACGTCGGCTCCGCGCGCTCGCCCCGAGTTCCTCGTTGACCTGGGTCGAGGCCGCTCCGTCGGCGGGGGTCGCCAATAGCGCGTCACCCTCCGGGCCAGCGGAGTTTGAGGCACTGCGCGGGCTGCTCGCGGATTTGCTCAGCTCCGAGGAATCATCGTCGCTGTCGGCGCCATCAGCGTCCGGGTCGTCGCTGTCGAGGTCATCGTCGCTGTCGAGGTCATCGTCGCTGTCGAGGTCATCGTCGCTGTCGAGGTCATCGTCGCTGTCGGCGTCATCGTCGCTGTCGGCGTCATCGTCGCTGTCGGCGTCATCGTCGCTGTCGGCGTCATCGTCGCTGTCGGCGTCATCGTCGCTGTCGGCGTCATCGTCGCTGTCGGCGTCATCGTGAT
>JBDKJZ010000178.1:0-9704 GCA_039796375.1 Pseudomonadota bacterium | reverse complement strand
CGCCGGGCTGCGTGGGGCTGATCTTGCACGAGAAGCCTGACCTCGTCTTGGTGGACGTCAACATGCCAGACATGGACGGCGAGACTATGGTTCGGCTGCTCGGCGCGACGAAGATCGATAGCCGTACCGTGGTACTGCTGTTCTCGGGGCTGCCTGAGGCGACGCTCAAACAAAAAGCGCTGTCATCAGGTGCCCACGGTTACGTCAGAAAGACCTCCAGGCCGGAGGAATTCGTTCGCCAGGTCAAGCAGTGGCTTGAACCGTCGCCCACGCTCGCGGGGCGCTACCGAGGTGGAAGCGGCGAGTACACCGAAGCGCCGACGAGCGCCCTCGCGAGCTCCTCACCGCCACCCGTGTCGTTGGAACGTACGGCGGACTCCGGGTTCTCGCGGGCGGCCCAGGTCTCGACTCCAGTGCAATCGCTGGTGCGCGGTGTCGTGCCCCGGCGCTCTGTCCTCTTCGTTGACGATGACATGCTGGTGCTCTCGGCCTGTCGGCGCGCGTTGCAGGCTGAGGGTTTTGATGTCGAGTTCTTGCTCTCTGGAGCAAAGGCGTTGAGCCGAATCTTGAGTGAAGACGCCCCGGACGTGATCGTCTGCGATGTGAATATGCCAGGGCTCAATGGCATTGACGTTTTTCTTCGTGCGGTCCAGGCCGATAGCTCGTTCCGGGATCGTTTCGTCTTCCTCACGGGCGACAGACTGAGTGACCTTGTGCTCCGCTTGACCGAACAGTTTCCTGGACCGGTCTTGACTAAACCCATCGACGATGCCGAGCTAAGACGCAGCGTGCTGCGTTGCGTGCTGAGGGCTAACGCTAAACGCGTCGAAGACGTGGGCTAATACCGCAAGGGACCTGGCGGGTCCTGTGCCGATTATTGGTCTGTACACCGCAGAGATTCAGGGGTATCCAAGCCCGGACTTATGAAACCGCCGAGTGTGGGTGCCCTCGGGCCTGTGCTATTGGCAGCCTGGCTGCTGACCGGTCCCGCCTGGGCGGAGGTGCCCGGTTCGCTAAACGTCAGCTCTGCGCGCCTGCACGATAAGGTCGTCTTCAGCCTGCCCCACGCGCCAGGGCAGCATGAGAGCGAGGAGCGGACTCAAGCGGCGAGCAAGGCCCTCCAGCAGGCGATCAAAGCCGGGAGCAGCGCCACCCGGATCCACAAGGACGCGGATTCGTTGGTCGTGTTCGCCGGTGAGATCCCGATTATTCAGCTCCTACCGGAGGACGCAGCGCTTCAAGGAGACGCGTCACTGGATGTCCTCGCGTCGCGTGTCGCGGCGGCGGTGCACGAGGGCCTCGAAGACGAATTGCGGCGCGTGCGCATTGCGGACTGGGTGTTCTCATTCTCCTTAGTGGTGTTCATTGGTCTGGTCACCCTGTATCTGTTGCGTAAGAGCTCCGGGCTGTTTTCTAAGGTCCGCTTCTGGTTGGAACAGAAACCGGAAGGGGTGTCAGCACTCTCCGTTCAGTCCGTCGAGTTGCTGAGCGCAGCCACCCTGCGCTCGCTGCTGCTCTTGGCGCTGTCGAGTGGCACTTGGATCGCGCGTGGGCTCCTGGTCTACACTTACTTGCTCGTCACCTCGTCGATGTTCGAAGCGACCCGGGGTTACGCCGAGAAGCTGGGTGGGGTGCTGTTGTCGCCGGTCTCGGTGATGATGACCCGGCTCGCGTCCTCGGTGCCGGGCTTGGTCATTCTGTTGTTCATGCTGGCGCTCTTGGCGTTGGTGCTTCGCTTCATCAGACTGTTCTTCGAAGAGGTAGCGCGCGGACGCACGGACTTCGCGGGGCTCCCCCGGGAGCTGGCTCACGCCACGAGCGCGGCAGTGCGGGTCTTCGTTGTGTTGTTGGCGTTGTTTCTCGCGCCGCTGATCACGGGCAGCGACTCAGGGGCACTGGTTGAGCTCGGTCGAGCGTTACTCTTGGGAGGCGTGTTGGCCGCGGTGCCGCTGCTCTGCAGTGGACTCTTGGGAGCTCAGTTGATTTTCGAGCGCCGCGTCCGCGAAGGAGACTCCGTCAGTCTGGGTGAGCTCGCGGGTGTGGTTGAACGGGTTGGGTTCTTATCTTTGGATCTGAGCCTCCACGATGGAAGGCGCGCCCGTGTTCCCCATCTGCTGCGCTTGGGTCGAGCGTTGGTGATCCATGTCGCGGCGAGCTCCAGATCAACGCTGGAGCTCCGGCACTGGGTTCAGACGCTGCCCGTGGCGTCGAGTCTCCCGCAGCGGCAGGTGCGGGAGCTCTTGATCGCCACTTTGGCTGCCCATGGCCAAGGCGCGAGCGCGAGGTTGGTCAGCGCCGGACCGACGCAGGTGCTCTATGAGCTCAGTCTTGTGCCGGGCGCGGAGTGCGTGGAGGATGAACTCTTGTTCACGCTGATCTGCGCGCTGCAAGAGCTACGTCCGGGAGATCCCGCTTGAGTGCGCTGTGGTTACTGCTGACGTTGTTGGTCGTCGCATATTTTGGTTCTATACTGGCGGGCGGGCGCACGATCGCCGGATTTGGCTTGCCGTCGGGGGTCGAGTGGCTACTGGTCGGGTTCGCGTTCGGACCCCAGGCCCTCGGGATCTTTGATAGTTCCACTATTCGCCAGTTCGAGCCCCTGGCGATCGTCGCCCTGGCTTGGGGTGCGATGGTCATTGGACTCGACTACGGGCACGCAGGTCGGCGTCGAATCTCTCCGCGAGGCCTACTCCTCGGGATAGCGCTCACGACGTTGTGCCTCGCGGGCGTGGGCGTCGCGGTGCTCGTGGGACTGCGCTTCATCAGTCACCTGTCAGGGCTTGACGCCTACCTGATTGCTGGCACCGTCGCGACGGTGTCGTGTGAGACGACGCGTCAGGCGATTCGCTGGGTGAGCGAGCGGTATCACGCGGACGGACCGCTGGCGCGGTGCCTTGCCGACATCGCTGATGGCGAAGATATCGTCCCGGTGCTCGCGCTGGTGACGCTGTTTGCGTTCGTTCCCCGCGCGGAGACGCTGGTTGCCATCGTGCCTCCGGGGTGGCTGGCCATCACTCTCGGTGTCGGGCTGATGTTTGGGTTGCTCGGGTCTGTCCTCATTCGCCGCTCGCTAGCGCACGGGGAGAGCTGGGGGGTGCTCATCGGTGTCGCCCTGCTCGGGACGGGGATCGCCGCTCAGCTGCAGCTCTCGACGGTGGGAGCACTCTTCTGCGTCGGACTCACCCTCACTATCTTCTCCCGCAAGGAGCTTGAGCTGCGTCAATCACTGCAGCGGACGGAGCGTCCCGTGCTCCTGCCGGTCTTGCT
This sequence comes from Pseudomonadota bacterium, assembly GCA_039796375.1. Taxonomy (GTDB): domain Bacteria; phylum Myxococcota_A; class Polyangia; order Polyangiales; family Polyangiaceae; genus SZUA-265. The sequence continues at coordinate 6,437 of JBDKJZ010000178.1, read as the reverse complement.
GCTCGCGGGAGCCAGCATCGACTTTGCTCACGCCGGAACCTCCACGTGGCTCGTTGTGCTGATCGCGTTGGGGGCCCGGGTGCTGTTCAAGGGACTCGCGGGTTTACTCGTCGCGACGCGTGTCCGGGCAGCCCGCGCAGCGCCCTTCAGCGTGGGTTTAGGCCTCATGCCGGCGGGTAACCTGACTTTGTGCGTTGCGCTCAGCTGCTACATGAGCTTGCCCGCTGAACTCGGCCAGTTCGCCTTGCTCACCGCGGTGGTGGTCACCCTGGTCGGGGAACTTGTCGGGCCTTTGGCGCTGCGTCGAGCGCTCCATCGCGCGGGTGAAATCGCCGGAGCAGGGGTCACGGCGCTCGTCGCTGAACCAGCGCTGACAGCCGCCGAACCAACGCTGACAGCCGCCGAACCAACGCTGAGTGCCAAGGAGTCCGCGTGAGCACAGCGACGGGAGAGCACAAGGGCTTCGTGCTGCGGCTCTCGCAAGCCGCCGCGCTAGGTGTGGTGTTCGGGATCCTGTTGTTAGTCAACTGGGTGGTGCCGAGCATGCAGCTAGCAGCGGACACCATTACCTGCGTGGGGTTCCTGCTGCTGGCCGCTGTGCTCACCAGCGAACTCCTCGAGATTGTGAGATTGCCGCACCTCACCGGCTACCTGCTGGTCGGGATCGTCGCAGGTCCGCACGTGCTGCATCTTGTACCGCACAAAGTGGTCGTTCAGCTCGAGGTGGTCAACGCGCTCACGCTCTCGCTGATCGCGCTGGCGGGCGGGCTTGAGCTAAAGGTCCAGATGCTCCGCGAGACCGCGCGGAGCTTGACTTGGGCCACCGTCTTTCAGTCGTCACTGGTTCCGGTCCTGATGGCCGCGGTGTTCTTCGGCTTCGCTGGGCAGCTCCCCTTCCTTGGGGGGCTCAGCTGGCCGGGCCTCTGCGCGGTGGCCGCGCTTTGGGGCGTGTTGGCAGCGAGCCGCAGCCCGTCGGCGACGCTTGGCATCTTGTCGCAGACGAAAGCCAGCGGACCGATCGCGAAGTTCGCGCTGGGCTTCGTGATGTCGAGCGATGTGGTTGTGATCTTGCTTTTGGCGCTCACGATCACCTTCGCGCGACCGCTGCTCTCAGCGACAGATGGCGTGTCCTTGGACTCGCTCTTGGTGCTCGGCCACGAAATCGTAGGGAGTGTCACGCTCGGAACAACGCTCGGGCTCCTGCTCGCGCTCTACCTCCGACTCGTCCGCGGGCACGTGCTCTTGGTGCTCTTGTTCCTGGGGTTCGGCATGACTGAGGCGATCCGGTATCTGCGCTTCGACCCACTCTTGACGTTCTTGATCGCGGGGTTCGTCGTTCAGAACTTCACGAAGCAAGGCCCCCTGTTGATGCACTCGGTCGAGAAGACGTCGAGCGTCGTTTTTGTCTTGTTCTTCGCTACAGCGGGGGCGCACCTGGATGTGCCGCTGCTCGGAGCGCTGTGGCCAGTGGCTGTCGCGCTCTGCGCCGCGCGTGCGCTTTTCACCATTGGCGCCCACTGGCTCGGCGCGCGCGCCGCACGCGACACGCCAGTCATCAAGAAGTGGGGCTGGGCGCCCTTGATTTCGCAAGCGGGTTTGACGCTGGGGCTCAGCGTGGTCGTCGAGCGGACCTTTCCAAGCTTCGGCGCTGGCTTCCGGGCGCTAGTGATCGCGACGGTGGCCATCAACGAGGTCATCGGACCCATCTTGTTCAAGCTCGCCCTCGATAAAACAGGCGAGACCGTGCACCCGGTGAAATAACGACCGCAGTGGCAGCTGTTGCGGTAGATTGATGACGTATGTTTTCTGAAGGCGCCGCGCGAGACCTAGCGGGGGGCGTCAGTAGCGGTAGTTTGCGGCGGCACCAAGGTGAAACACGCTGAGCTGCTCTTGGTTGAGTGTCGCTCCGAGTCGCCACTGGTCGTTTAGGGTGAACAACGCCTCGGCGCCGAGCATGGCGTAAGGAAGAAGCGTGCCGTCGGCCTTCAAGCTCTGGTGTAAGATCGGCGCGTCGTGGCCGAGGCCGAGGCCGAGCGTGACCGCGAGCCTGAAATCGGCATCGAGCAGCCGGTAGCGCCCGATGGCGTAGCCAGCCCACACGCCGTAGTTGGCGCTCGCGAGAACGGCGTGGGCGCTGGCGCCCCAATCGAGCCGCGGCAGTAGTGGCCAAAAGGCCGCAATCGCGAGGGCAGGCTTGATCGTGTGCTCCAGCGCGATGGAGCGCGAGTGGCGAAAGTAGGCATAACCCAGCCGCGCGGCGAGCTCGGCTCCGGCCTCAGTTGCCTGAGCGGAGACGGCAGGACGTTTCGGCGGGGCTGCTTCGGCCTCTGCGTTGGCTTCGGCCGACACCGCCGCGAACGACACCCCGCTGAACGCCGTGGCGGCCAACGAGACTTCTCTGAGCGTCACCGCGAGGAACCGATACGTGACTGGATGGGGCAGGCGAGCGCGCATCGACATTGGGGTCGCATCCTGAACCCGGGTTCGCTATTACACAAGGGATGACGGGCCGGAAACATGCGCGCTGCCAAGAGTTCTCAAACGTCGGCGCGCTGGGCGGACCTATGTTCGGTGGAAGCGCGCTCGGCGCTTTCCATGGTGGACTGCCCGGTGTTTGTTTTGGTCTTCTTGCCGCTGCCTGCGCGGAAGAGCTCCCGGCGGATGTCGCCAACTACCGAACAGAGTGTGTACTGATGAACGGCAGCCCCATCCCTCAGGCTGGGCGAGACGATCCGCACAACGGCGTGAAGAACGTCTACGCGTGTCACCTTTCGCTCGCCGAGGTGCAAGCCAATCGGCGACCGCTGCCAGAGGGCACGGTGATCGTCAAAGAGTCGACTCGCTCAGATGCAGATTTCGCTTGGCTCATTGCGACAGCGCGGAAATCGAACGGGCAATGGACGTGGAACGAGTACAGTCGCAACTTCTCGGATGAGCCCTTCGTGCACATTCTCGCGGGGGAACAAGTGTGCATCGATTGCCACCAAAAAGTGGAGAGCGCGGATTGGATCTACACTTCCTACGGCCGCTGAGCGCGCGGTCAGCCGCCATCTGCGCCATTTTCTGGCACGAAACGACGAAGCTCGATAGCGTCTCGGGGTGTCCCACTACTGGAGTCTGAGCGCGGCCTGGCTGGTGTTTGCCTGTGGCACGGCCTTTGCCGATCCCGAGTCGCCGGAAAGTCCCATTTCGGCGCCGCCGAGCCCAAATCCATCGAGCGCAGCGCTGGACGGCGATCCCCTTGGACCCGACGGCGAAACGCTAGAGCGTGCTCCCGTGCTGCCCTCAGAGACACCGAGCGGCAGGCTCCCGACCGAAGGGGCAATACCCGAGTCGCACCACCCGTTTCACGAGCCGCTCCCCAGCAACGTGCTGCGCCCTGGGAGCGTCGCGGTGTACAGCGCGCAGCTCCCCGCGTGGAAATGTCGGCAAGAGCTCATCAAGCGCAAACTGCCCTTTGCGCGCGATCCGCGCCCGACCCCAGGCGTCGCGACTGCCGTAAGGCTTCAGGGCCCGATTCGCGGAGTTCAGTTCTTGGCGCCCGGCAACAAGAGCCCCTACGGAGCGCTCGATTGTCGCTTGGCGCTCGCCCTGGATGCCCTCGCCGAGGTGCTCGTCGACCATGGCGTTAAGCTGGCTCGGGTCGATAACTTCTGGCGGCCTGGGGCCCGCTTGCCGGGCTCCAAGAAGAAGAGCCAGCACAACTATGGGCTCGCGATAGACCTGATGGGCCTGCAACTGAACGACGGTCGCGAGCTTGACGTCGAAGACCACTTTCTTGGCGTGATCGGTGCCCCAGCGTGCGGCGGGGGCGCCGTGATGACAGCGCCGGATGAACGCGCCATTGTTCTGAGGAACTTGATCTGCGACCTGGCGCGGCGGGGGATCTTTCACGTGCTCCTAACGCCAAACTTCAATGAGGCGCACAAGAACCATTTTCACTTGGACATCAAGCGTGACAGCCCCGCGTGGATCATCCGCTGAGGCGCGAAGCCCGACTTCTCTCGAGCAGGGGCCAAGCGACGCCAACCAGGATCAGTAGGCCGCCGAGCCACTCTTGGCGTGAGGGCACAGTGCCGAACACCCAGTATGTCGGTAGGAGGGTCATCACGGGCGTGGTCAGACTCATCAGTGTTACCCGATTCGCAGACAGGTGCTTCAGCGCGTACATCAGCGCCGCGCGGGACAAGAACGGTCCAGTCAGGGCGCAGAGCGCGCAGTAGCCGAGGAACGGCAAGCCGCGGTCCCAGTCCGGCGCTCGCCGCTCAAGCGCGAGCCACAGGCCCGCTGCCATCCACAGCCGCAGCGCGTTGACGCTCATTGGCTCGATGCGGCGCACGTACTTGCGGGTGAGCACGACCATGCCGGCGAAAGCTAACGCCGAAGCGATAGCAAAGGCCGCGCCCCACGGGTCCACCTGTAGCTCCTCGGAAGGGACCGGAGCCCGCATTAGGCCAATGCCCGTAGCAGCGATTGCCGCGCCCAGCCAGAAGCGCGAGGACACTCGCTCGGTGAGAAATATAAGACCCAGGAACGCCACAAACAGCACCTGGGTTTGTTGAAACACCGAGGTGAGCGAAGGCGAGATGCGGGCGATCGCCTGGGCCGAACACAGGTTGCCGATCAACGTCAAGGAAGCGAGCGCCGCAGCCAGGCGCGTGCTCAGCCTATCGAAGCGGAGCCAGCTGAGCCCACGGGCTTGGACCGTAGAACTCACGGTGTTGAAGATGGCCGCAAAGAGCAGCAAAAGGAACACCATGTCGGCGACGTCGCCGTAGCCGGACGCCAGCTTATAGCTGATCAAGAACGCTGCGGCTAAGGCTGAAGAGGCAACGGTGAGCCACACCCCGCGCAGCGTCGCAGCGGGGCTGGGAATCGAGCTCGCGGACACGGGGCGCTTATCGCAGGTTCTTTCTGGCGCAGTAGAGTTTTTGGTGAACCCGCGTGAATCGCCGAACCGCGTTGGCCGGATCTGATATGCTCGCGCGGCCGTGGCTCAAGAGGTTTTTTTCAGCGAGTTGCCGGAGTGCTCCCGCTTTGAGGAGGTCGTGCACGCCGGCGCGTATACCGACGCGCCCGGTTCCTGGTACGTCGTGATGAGCGACGTCCGAGGGTCAACCGTCGCGATCGAAGCGGGACGCTACAGGGAGGTGAACGCGCTCGGCGTCGCCACGATTATCGCCGTCTGCAATGCGCTCCCCGATCTCGAGGTGCCTTTCGTGTTCGGCGGCGATGGGGCGACGGTTCTGGTCCCCGGCTCCCGCTTGGAGGCGGTCAGCCAAGCGCTTAGAGGGGTTCGAGCGATCGCGGTCGACGCCTTCGACATGGAGCTCCGAATCGCTGCCGTGTCCGTCGCTGAACTAGCCGAAGCCGGGTATCCAGTGCGTGTTCGACGCTTCCGCTTGAGCGAACATATTGCGCTCGGAATGTTTGCGGGGGAGGGCATCGCTGTTGCCGAGCGCTGGGTGAAGCACCCGGAAACCGCCGAGCGTTATGCGATCACTCCCGGCGAGGTGCGTAGCGACTTGGAAGGGTTCGAGTGTCGTTGGCAGCCCATGAAGAGCCAGCGGGGCGAGGTGGTCAGCTTACTGGTGGTGGCGCTAGGGGACGACGTCGCAAAGAAAGAACGGACCTACACTCAGGTCATGGCGGAGCTTCAAGTCCTGCTCGATGGGCGCGACGCGTGTCCGGTGTCTCGGCATAATCTGCGCTTGTCCGGACCCCTCTCCGACTTCAGTATCGAAGCGCGCCTCAAGACGGGGGATCGAGAGGGCAAAACCGTGACCCGCGCACGCGATGACATCCGCAAGCGCACTTTGATCGGTAGAGTGCTTGCGGCGACCAGGCAGGAGGCCGGTGGTTTCGACGGCCGCGGCTACATGCAAGAGTTCATCCGGAACAGTGATTTTAGGAAGTTCGACGAGACGCTGCGCATGGTGCTCGATCTGACACCTGTGGAGAGCCAGACGCTAGAGGACTGGCTGGCAGCGCGGCACAGCGAGGGGCTTTTGGCCTATGGGCTGCACCGCTCAGACAGCGCGATCGCCACCTGCATGGTCAAGGCGTACAAAGGGGACCACGTGCACTTCATTGACGGTGCAGGCGGTGGTTACGCTATGGCAGCCAAGAGCCTCAAAGCACAGCTTGCGCAGCGCTAACTTCCGCCCCACACTCCCAGAAGCCGCGGAAGTTGGCACACGCTACAGAATGGTCTGGCCCCGTTTGGGGACCTTCGCGCGGCAGTGGGGACGCGGTGCTTGCTGCAGCACTCACCAAAATCCCCTCGCACACGGAACGTCACTCGATGACTGCACGCCAGTCTTGGCTGCGCGTGGCTTAGGCTGTGCTCTTGCACGGCCCGGTGGCGCCGGCGAAAGCCGGAGGAGGAGATAATAGATGCATATATTCCCAGATGTCGGCGCTTCCTTCGGAGGTGC
>JBDKJZ010000177.1:0-9744 GCA_039796375.1 Pseudomonadota bacterium | reverse complement strand
AGCCTTCGAGGAAGAAGTGATCGACCGCCTCTTCGTCCTGAACGCCGAACGCGCCACGCAAGAAGCCGCCCTCGGCCGCGGCTCAAAGAAAGGCTCCGCCCGAAAAGCCCCGCCGCAGAAATCCGCGCTGCAAGAAACCGCAACCAAAACCAAACCAAGCAGCGAAACCGCGGCGCCTGCTGCCGCGAAACGCGGCCGGAAGAAAGCGGGAACGCCTGATGATAGCGGGGGCGGGCAGGAGAGATTGTTTTGAAGGGGGAGCGAGCAAGAATGAAGCGCCTCCCTCTGTCGAACAGCCTTCGCGCACAACCTGCCGAGATGGCTTTGCTCAGGGGCTGTGCCTTGGTAGTGTTTTTCGCATGAAGCCGCTGACCGCAATAGATCTCTTTGCTGGCGCTGGAGGACTCAGTGTTGGACTTAAGCGAGCGGGGTTTCTAGTAGTGGCCGCTGTTGAGTTGGATACTCATGCCGCGGCTAGCTTCAGCATGAATCACCGCGAGACAGTCGTTCTCAACCAAGATATTCGGAGTCTGCCCGCAGAAGAACTGTTGCGAGCGGCAAACCTGGGGAATCGACGACTGGATTTGCTCACTGGCTGTCCTCCATGCCAAGGCTTTTCGAGCCTACGTACGCGGCGCCAAGCCACAAGCGTTCCTGATAAACGTAACGACTTGCTGCTCGAGTTTCTAAGGCTTGTTAAAGCACTTCGTCCGCGCGCAATCATATTGGAGAATGTGCCGGGCCTTCTCGCCGATCACACGTTCAAGATTTTCTGCCGCGAACTGACACGCATGAACTACGGATACTCAGCGCAAGTCTTGGATGCAGGCGATTTCGGCGTGCCCCAGCGGCGACGTCGCCTGGTGCTGGCGGCAGTTGAGGCTGTTCCCTTCGACGCTGAATGGTTTGCGCCAGGTCGAGCTCGCCAAGCGACGGTGAGAGATGCGATCGGAGCCCTGGCCAGTGCGGGAAGTAGTGGCGATCTTCTTCACGACTATCCTGAGAAACGCTCCCGGGAAGTTCTCGCGCGCATTAGAGCAATACCTCGCGACGGGGGAAGTCGAAGCGATGTGCGCTCAATGAAGCAGCTTGACTGCCACCAACGCTCAGATGGTTTTTCCGATGTCTACGGACGCATGGCTTGGGCCAAGCTTGCTCCCACCATCACGAGTGGCTGCACCAACCCATCAAAGGGGCGATTTATTCACCCGGAAAAGCATCGGGCAATTACCCTGCGGGAAGCCGCCCTTCTGCAAACCTTTCCCAAGGGATATCGCTTCGATCTCACTAGGGGAAAGGAGCACGTCGCCGCACAAATCGGCAATGCTTTCCCTCCAAAGCTGATCGTCCCGCTCGCGAAGCGTATTGCCAGGACCTTGCGACAATGAGCAAAGCGTCGTCACCGCCAGTTGAAAAACTCGGGATCAGCCTAAAGTGCCTAGCCGCACAAACGCCCCATATTTTGGGACTCCGCTTTCCCAATTTTCGGAATTTTGAGCACAACGAGGAAATTCGGTTCGACTTCCCGATCACCGTACTGCTCGGAAAGAACGGGACGAACAAGAGCTCCCTACTGCATGCCCTCTATGGCGCTCCCAAGGGCGAGACGACGGCCATCTTTTGGTTTGAGACGGCACTCGATGGCATCCCCGCCCAGGACGAAAAGGGTCGAAAGCCCAGCGTCATTCACTGGTACAAGAACGACAAGGGCAAGACTATCCACTGTATCAAGGCGCGCGCTCCTCGGGGCGCGAAGGATCCAGACTATTGGGAGCCAATAAAGCCATCAGGAGTCTACGATTTTGAGAGCGACTTCGTGCGTGGTCCGCCCGTCGCGCTGAAAGTTCTACGCCTTGATTTTAGGGGTATCCTGCCCGCTTTTGACAAGTACTTCTACTTTCCGGACCAGAAGCACCTCAGAGGTCTGGCGGCCCAGGCTAAGGCGCAGGGAACGCTTCGTCGGGAGTATCGGAGCCAAGATTATCTGCGCAAGAAGAGCCAAGGGTTGAAGGCGAAAATCATGGCCGAAGGAACGCCGCTTTCGTCGCGAGAACTCGCCGTCCTCGGCTATGTTCTTGAGCGTAAGTATACGGCAGGGCGACTGCTGGAGCATGACCGCTTTCGTCAACCCGGCGAGACCTTGCTGTTCGAAACGAAGAACTTGGGACAGGGCTATTCTGAGGCTTTCGCAGGAAGCGGAGAGTCTGCTGCTGCGATGCTGATCCACAAGATAGAAAACGCTCCGGACAACAGTCTTGTGTTGCTCGATGAGCCTGAGACATCCCTTCACCCACGAGCGCAGCGCCGCATGATGGAATTTCTGGCTGAAAGTGCCAGCAAGAAGAGACTGCAGATTGTGATCGCTACTCATTCCAGCGAGCTCGCGGGCCAGCTGCCAGCGCAGGCGATCCGCGTACTGAGCGAGGCGCCGAACGGAAAGATCCGCATCAGTGAGAACATTTCCGTCCGTGAAGCCCTTCACGACATTGCCGATTTGCCTCACGGTACAACAATCCTAGTCGAAGACGAGCGGGCCAAAGCCATTGTGATGGCGGAACTCAAGCACCAAAGTCCAACCGCTTTAGCTGAGTACCGGGTCGTCGTTAGAGGCGCAGGTACATCACGCATCTACCGCGACATTCGCGCCCATGCGGTTGCTGGCCAAGCTGACCTCATCGTAGTTTTCGACGGCGACCAGCACCCCGCCGAGCCAATACCCTCGGACAATGATATTCCTACAGGGCTTTTGGCACGACTCGCGCTTATTCAGCGCCTGACGCGTGGCAACGACAAGAAAGGACCGGACCTTGACTTGAGTAGCCCGGAGGAGGCACTCAAGTACGTTCAGTTCCTAAGGACCCGTGTCTTCTACCTTCCGGCCAAGACACCTGAAGAGCTCGTCTGGAGTGATGACGCCGCTGCCGGTCTCGTAGCACCCCTGCCCTCGACGGTTACTGATGAACCGAATTTCAAGGAGAAGATTAGGAAACTCGCCGGGGAGGTAGTTCCCTCTGAAGAGACGTTCGTCTTCTCGACCTTGTTGCACGCGTTCCTCCGCACGCAGACGAACACCCGGGTCGAACTGAAGCACCTTATCGGGAGGATCAGGTCGTTGTCGTAGTTCTGACAACTGGGGAGAAAACTACAAAGTCATCGAGGACGATCCCGTTCAGCGACCGTCACTCTCGTTCGGAATTGCCAAGGGTGGGTTGACGAACGCCCGCTGGCGGCGGCCCGAAACGCGTAAGGCTTCATCGGAGAGCACTGATCGCGCGAGCAGTTTTTTCCTGAGACTAGGGTATCATACTCACTAAAGTGGCTTTTTTGCCAAATTGTGGCAGAAGTCACCTCGAAACGAGGACCGATGCTACTTCAGTTCCGAATCAAGAATCACCGCTCCTTTCGAGAATTGGCCGAGCTGAGCTTCGTTTCGACGAACCGTAAGGACGAGCCGGCATTTCGAATCGAGTGCGCCCACACCGAGCACGGAGTGCTCCCGGTGGTGGGCATTTGGGGCGCGAACGCCTCGGGGAAGTCGAATCTGATTCACGCTCTTCACTTCTTCCGAAGCGCTGTTCAAAACTCGCACGCGCGCTGGGAACCGACCCGACCCGTGAGTTGGTGGCCGTGGGGCCTGGTCACCACGGGACCCGATGCGCACCCGACGACCATGGAAATCGACCTCGTCGTCGAATCGGTACGCTTCACCTATGGATTCGAAATCTATCAGGGCGAGTTCGTTCGAGAGCACCTCTTCCGTTGGGAAAGGGCAAGACGACAGGTACTCTTCACCCGTGACGTCGCCGCGAAGGAGTCGCCTTGGCACTTCGGACCGAGTCTAAAGGGCCAACGCGCTCGTATCGCCGAAGCGACCCGTTCTAACAGCCTGTACCTCGCCGCAGCCGCGCAAGAGAACCATCCACTTCTGACAAGTGTCTATGAGGCGATCGTTCGTGGAGTTCACTTTGAACGACCTTACGACCTTAGAGGATTTCCGCTCTTTCAACCCAACGCTCATATCCTCGAAGAGAGCTTTCGCCAATCCCTTCTTGAGCTTCTTCGAGCGGCTGACGTCGGTATCTCTGGAATTCGCGTCGAGACGCACGATCCGAGTCCGGCCTTGGATGCCGCGGTGAGCATGTTCCGACCCGAGTTTGCGGAGGAGGTTCGCAAGAAAATGCCCAACGAAGACGGGCGTTTCCTACTTTTTGTCCACGGAGATGTTGACGGCTGGGAGTTGCCGCCAGAGGACGAAAGCCGCGGAACTCAAATACTCTTGGCGCGCCTGTCGGATATCGTCGCAACACTGAAGACCGGCGGTCTGCTTGTTCTCGACGAAATCGACTCTAGTCTTCATCCCGACCTCTGTGTCGCCCTAGTGAAGCTCTTCACGAGTGCGGAGACAAATCCAAGGGGAGCGCAACTTCTCTTCACGACTCACGACCGGGACCTCCTGACGACCTTGCGGACCGACGAGGTCCTCCTGGTGGACAAGAATCGAAACGGCGTTTCGAGTCTCGCAGCGGCCTCCGACTACCGAGAGGTGCGCAGTCGCGAAAATCTTCGTGATGTTCACGAACAGGGTCGAATTCGTGGGGTTCCTGTGCTTGGGGACTTCGCGCAAGCGCTCAACCAAAGAGAAGCCTAGTGACGGCCCGTCGCTCCAACAGGCTTTCGCGACAAACGAGCACGCGCGACTTACTGCCGCGAGTTCTGGTGGTCTGCGAAGGCAACACGGAGAAAGAACTCCTTTGCACGCTTCGCGGGTACTATCGAATTCCGAGCCTGAGTGTCAAAGTGCTCGGTCAAGTCGGTGTTCCGAAGACCATCGTGGACAAAGCGAAAGAAACGGCCGCTGACTTCGATGAGGCGTGGGTGGTTTTCGACCGTGATGATCACCCTGGATGGGACGAAGCGATTAGGTCCGGACAAGATCAAGGAATGGGGCTCGCTGTGAGCAATCCGTGCGTTGAACTATGGGGTCTCTTGCTCCACCAAGCGCAGACCGCACACATAGATCGCAAGAACGCTCAGACGGCCCTCTCCAAAGTTCATCCAAAGTACCATCACGAGAAGCATCCCTACTTCGACCGGCAGAGCGTGCTCGAACACTCCGCTCGCGCGCATCAACGCGCAGAGCACCTCGTAAAGTCTAGAACCGAAAATGCCGATCCCTTCGGCAATCCCTCGACACGGCTCCACTACCTTGTCGCCCGGTTGTCCAAACTCGGTAGAATAATCGACGGCGAAAAGTGAGGCCCTAGTGGCGCTAGTGGCAGCGGACCGTGTCAGGAGATACCTCTAGGAGAAGATCGTCTGCCTCCATCGCGAGCCCCGGAGCGCTTCGAGAAACCCTGCCCGAACGGATGTCACCTGCGTGGAATCGGTAGGCGATGTCTTTCGGGGCTTTCCGCCGTACCACTCGTGAAGGATAGCCACCCACAAACAGCGCCCGGACAAAGAACGCCCTCCTCGCTCGCGCGCCTTGGCACCATACGCGGGAACCGCCCGCCCTAAAAGCCTTCGAGGAAGAAGTGATCGACCGCCTCTTCGTCCTGAACGCCGAACGCGCCACGCAAGAAGCCGCCCTCGGCCGCGGCTCGAAGAAAGCCGCCCTCACGAAAGCCGCCCTCACGAAAGCCGCCCTCACGAAAGCCGCAACCGAAACCAAACCAAGCGGCGGAACAGCGGCGCCTGTCGCCGCCAAACGCGGCCGGAAGAAAGCGGGAACCCCTGATGATAGCGGGGGCGGGCAGGAAAGATTGTTTTGAAGACAAAAGCAGCTTCCCGGGCGAATACTTCTCCGATGGGAGAAAGGTTGGTGGCGCCGCAGACGACCCTGACGAACGTCAGGGCCCTGGTCGACGCTTGCGACACGGCTGCGCCCAGCAGCTCTTCAGCGCTCACCGAACTGACCAACTTGTCCGCGCGCCATGTGAACTACGCGGGCCAAGCCGCCGCGATGCTCGGCTTCGTCGAAGCCGATAGTGGTTCATACTCGCTGACGCCTCGGGGGAAAGACCTAGCGCGTAGCCTTCCGGGGACCGAGGCGGAGCGACGCCTACTCGCGGACTCCGTGGAGACGAGTCCTGCGTTCAAGCGCCTAGTCCCGAATCTACTTTCGTCCGAGACCCCGGCAATATCGAAGCTGGTTAGCAATATCCAAAGGCTTACAGGCCTGGCGAAGGGGACTGCCGAACACCGCGCCGCCATGCTACTGAACTGGCGAAAACGGCTTGTCCAGCCGGAGTTTGAATTCGAAAGCAGAAATATGTGGCGTCGTGTCGAGATCAAAAACTTCCGGAGCATCGAGCATGCAAAGGTCGATCTGGCCCCCTTCACGATGGTGGTTGGCGCGAACGGGAGCGGGAAATCGAACTTCGTCGACGCGCTCGTTTTTCTAAGGGACATCGCCGGAGACGCCTCGGTGGCGGTTGCGACGCGTGGCGGCATCAGCGGCCTTCGTCGCTGGACGAAAAAGAAACCGACCGACGTGACGATCGATGTCAGAGCCGCAACGTCTCGGGACGCGCTGGAAAAGAACTTCGTTCGACACCTAGCAAAGCTCCACTCGGGGAAAGACGGGGCCTGGTCCTTCTCCCAAGAAGTCATCGAAGTCGTCCCCCAAGGTAAGAAGCCTCTTCGCGTCGAGCGGAAGAAGAACGCGACCGGGGGAACTTCACAAGTTACAGGAGAATTTCTTCCGACAACGAGCGTCATGGTCACGGCGAAGCAGCTGAAGTCGTTCGCAACCACGCAGCCCCTTCGAAACGTCTTTTGCTACCGTCTCAACCCCGAAACGATGCGAAAGCCGCAAGACCGAACCGACAATGCGCGGCTTTCCGAGACTGGCGTGAATATCGCGACAGCGATTAACTCACTCACTGATAAAGAGCGAGCGCAGGCGATTGTCCGGCCCCTGGAGAGGATTGTACCGGGTTTGAAGGACGTCTACGCGGAACAGGTAGGCCGCCTACTGGCGCTCCGGTTCAAGCAGACGCTCGGCGATGAGGTCGCGGAGTTCTACGCGGCGGATATGTCCGAGGGAGCGCTCCGCGCTCTCGGTATCATCATCGCTACTCATCAAATGCAAAGAGATGAACTCCTCATCATCGAGGAACCCGAAGTCGCCCTCCACGTCGGGGCAGCTACGCTCCTCTTCGATCTTTTGAAAGAAGCCTCGGAGCGCGGAGCCGTCCTCGTCACAACTCACAGCGCGGACCTCCTCGACGCGGCGAGCGACGAGGAAATACTGGTCTGTAAATACTCGGAAGGAACGACGAAGATCGGCCCACTCGCGGAAGCGCAGCGAAAGATCGTTCGGGACGGACTGTTCTCGGTCGCGGAGCTGATGCGAACGAAACCGTTGCGTATCGAAGGAGAATGACCGCGGTGAAGTCTCGGGGGCCGCAGCGTCTGGTTTGCGTTGTGGAGGGAAAGGGCGAAGTCCAGGCATTGCCCAACCTTTGCTCCCGTATCGCGCACTATCTCGGTGTTACAAAAGACCAATGGGTGATGGCGGACCCCATCAAGTATCCGCGCTCTCGACTTGTCGATGAAAGACAACCCACGCCGAACAGGTCCCCTCGAACGGATCTGGTGGAGAAGGCCGTGGAGCTGGCTTGTCGCGAAGGCGCCGATGGGATCGTGCTGATCTGCGACGCAGACGATGATTGCGCGGCCGTCTGGGGTCCGCAGGCGGCTACCTTGGTCTCATCGCGGCTCAAAGGTGGCGCGGTCATGGTCGAGCGTGAGTACGAAGCTTGGCTTCTTGCGGCTTTCCAGAATCAGCCCACCTGGCAGAAGAAGGCCATCCAAAGCCTCCGCGACGCTAAGGGTCCTCTGAAATCGGTAGTCCCTGGCTACAAACCTTCTACCCACCAGCTGGAGCTCACACGGAGGATTGATGTGGGTCGCTTGAGAGATTTGTCCGATTCATTCGACAAGCTTGTGCGAACGCTGGCGGCCATCTTCGATGTCGATTGCCCCCCAAGAGAAGCCGAAAAGGGTCAACAACCGCGCACCTCAGCACAACGAAAAAAACCGAGGAGTGTGAATGCTTGAAGCGCGTTCACGTTGAACAACCTTACGACCTCAGAGGATTTCCGCTCTTTCAACCCAACGCTCATGTTCACGAACACGGTCGAATTCGTGGGGTTCCTGTGCTTGGGGACTTCGTGCAAGCCCTCAACCAAAGAGAAGCCTAGTGAAGACTCGTCGCTCTAGCAGGCTTCCGCGACAAACGAGCACGAGAGACCTACTGCCGCGAGTTCTCATTGTTTGCGAGGGATTGAACTAGAGTGCTTTCATAGGTTACCGTTCTGATGCGGGCTCAGGAGGCCCAGGGGTGACGATGTTCTATCGGGTGATGGTCAAAGACGAGGATGGATTCCCGCGTTGCGGCGATATCGCGCACCACTTGGGAGCGCGGCCGGGAATGGACATTAGCGCGGTGCGGGCGGGGAACGTACTACCTCGGAACGGGGGGCTTTCGGTGACCCTGACCCAGCGACGCTTCCGCCGCACATTCGCCCGCGTCGGTTTCAAGGCGGCCGCGGAAAGCTTCCCGTGTTCGAGTTTACAGGCGGCCTCCCGGTAAGGCTTGCGTATAGGCCGGATCCCCAACATCCTGGTAAACACGGGTTCGTTGAGCCAAGCTTAGAAATGTCGCTAACGGCGTATCAAAGCGAGCTCTGCGGAACGCGACGAGCCTGGAAAGAAGTATGAAAAGCATCGTGAACGAGTATCTAGCTCTACTCGAGGAACAGGAGTTTAGTCGCCTTCTTGCTGGGGGCGAGCTAGGCCAAGACGTTGAGCTCGCGTTCGCCATGAAGATGGATCCCCAGTGGGAGAAGATGACCTCCGAGGAGAGGGCGCTTGTCGAGGAGGCGCTTTCGAAGGAGGAGGTGCCCGTTGGCGCGCCTATGCAGGAGGTCGATTGCGAGACTCGTCAGGGAGACAGCGGAGTTCCTCGAAAGGCGGCTTAGGTGTATCTCGCTGTCCAGCGCGTTCATTCGCCGAAAAACGAGCTAGAGGGGTTCAACACCTTTCTTTACTCGCACCCCGGCGTCTCCTGGGACGGCTCACCGGAACTGCTTCTACGCGGTCCGCAGGAGGCGGTGCTCGTTGCGCAAACCATTGGCCTCGCCCCTCCCGGGAATCGCGTGCGGAGCTACCTCGACATAACGGCTCCTGATGAGACTGCGTGGCCCGAAATCGAACGAAGTCTCGCGGCCTATCTTCGTGCTACGGCGCGCCGGGAGTTCCCCTTCAGCGGCTACGCGGGGCGCTGTTCCTTCTCTCTAAGTATGGACAGCGAACTTGCGAAGGCGTGGCGCTCGGAACTCGCGAACCTTCTTCGATTCGCGCAGGCAGTACGGCTTGCAACGCCACTCTAGTGGTTCATCGCCAGGCTCGCTTTCGGCCCCCCCGAAGGCGCTAGCCAGGGCAGAAGCCTTCGTCGCATTTCGTGAAGGATAGCCACCCAAAGACAGCGCCCGGACAAAGAACGCCCCTCCTCGATCGCGCGCCTTGGCGCTTGGAGCGGGAACCGCGTATAAGCGTTTTCGTTCGTAGCACCTTCAATGCCGCGGAATCCCTCGGCCTGCAGACGGCGCTTCAGGAGACTAGTATGACCTCGATCACGGCCCCTCGTCAGCACCTCGTTCGCTCTCTCGAAGCCGATCTCGTCGGCCCTTTTCGACGTGGGCTCCGCGGTCCGACGGGCGAAGACGGCTTCGACGA
>JBDKJZ010000176.1:0-9783 GCA_039796375.1 Pseudomonadota bacterium | reverse complement strand
AAGTGTGTGACTTAAGGGAAATAGCTGCACATTCAACTGGACGATCCGCGATGGCTGCGGATCCGCGTCGCATAGGGCGACTAACTCTTGCCGAAACGCGAGCACACGCTGCCGAACCACCGCTGCGGTCTGTTCGCTCACACTCAAAGTCAGCGCTGAGATGTAGCGTTCCTCGGCGGGGACCTCCTGCATGGCTTGCTGGGCGCGGTCCATCATTCTCACCCAGCAGCTGATGGCGCTGGGACGAAGAGACGTGATGCGCCCCCGTCCTCTGCATCTGGGAGTCAGCGTCCAACGCGCCGCTCAAGCGATTCGTCGAGTGCTACCGAGCGATATCGCGCTCAATACTGAGATTCCTGACGCTCCTCTGATTGTGAGCGCGGATCCAAATCAGCTCTTGCAGGTCCTTCTTAACCTGGCACACAACGCGCGGGATGCGCTCGCTGGGCCGGGGACCATCACCATCCGCGTAGCGCCTTCACCCAGCGGGGGCGCCAGGCTGAGCGTCTCCGATACTGGGCCCGGAATCCCGCCAGACGTACTCCCGCGCGTCTTCGAGCCGTTCTACACCACGAAAGCCCCCGGTGAAGGAACCGGCTTGGGCATGTCCAACGTCAAGACGATCGTCGAGGACCTAGGCGGCACGGTAAGCGTACAGAGTGAACTGGGCCAAGGCACCACGGTGGAGCTTGAGTTCCCGACGACTGAACACGCGGTAGAGACCGATGCGCCAGCTAGCCTTGTTGCCCCCAGTCGCGGGGAAAGTGTGCTCGTGGTTGACGACGATGTGAGAGTCCGAGCGGTGGTTTTCGCTGCCTTGCAACGCAAGGGTTACCAGGTATTGGAAGCGCCGAGCCCGGCGTTCGCAGAGCTATTACTTAGAGACACACGGACCAAGATTGACCTGGTGCTGACGGATGTCGTTATGCAGGATGGCGGCGGCTCAAGAGTGCTCGATATGCTGCCTCAAGCGCGGCCGGATGCTGCAGTCCTAGTCATTAGCGGCTACAACGCGAGTGAGACGCTGCGTCGCGGCGTAAGCCAAGGGAAACTCCCGTTCTTAGCTAAGCCTTTCACCGCTGACCAGCTCTGCAACGCCGTAGAAGCGGCCATAACCGCGAAGCGAAGTTCCGCGGCAGTATAGGGCCAACGCCCTCGGCGAGCGGGCTTGCGGTTCAGTGCGGTAGCAACCCATAGGTGATGGGAACATCGTTGCCTTCCACCCCCGCCATGGGACCCACGTCATCAGTTTCACTTGGCCGTAGTCACTAGTGCTCAATCCGTTAGGGACCGACCCAACGGATCGCGCGAGCGTTCAGCTCGCGACGTCGTCCTGGGTCAGCCCTGTTGAGTGAGCCGTCGACAGGCCAACCACTCACAAACGCCGGCAGCGATTGCCCGATGCGACGTTCAACTATGGAGCCACTGGGCCATGCCGTAGTAGATCGGAATGCCAAAGGCCAAGTTGAACGGGAAGGTGATACCGAGCGAAACCCCGAGCGACAGCGCGTGGTTAGCGTTGGGATTGGCAATACGCATGGCAGCAGGCGCAGCGATGTAGCTCGCGCTAGCGGAAAGTGTCCCGAGCACGGTAGCGCCACCCAGGCTGAGACCAGCCGCATCTCCCAGTAGGACACCCAGCAGACCGTGCGGCAGCGGGAGAAGAATGCCGAAGGGTACCAGGAAGCGCCAATGCTTCCTTAGGTCCCCGATGCGCGCGGCGGCAACCATACCCAGTTCCAATAGAAACAGGCAAAGCACGCCCTTGAACGGATCCACGAAGAAGGCGTTCACTTCGATCATGCCTTCTTTGCCCGCCGCCCAGCCAATCGCCAAACCCCCCAGCAAGA
Organism: Pseudomonadota bacterium; assembly: GCA_039796375.1. GTDB lineage: Bacteria > Myxococcota_A > Polyangia > Polyangiales > Polyangiaceae > SZUA-265. Next base: position 7,933 of record JBDKJZ010000176.1, on the reverse strand, counting down.
GCAGGATACTCTTGCTAGCGAGAACATGGCCGACGGCGCCCCCTATCCCACTGGCGGGGACCCCACCCGCCCGACGCAGCAGTAGGAGCGCGACCACGATCGCAGGGACTTCCATCAGCGCAAGCAGGGCTGGCATGAATCCCTCGGACGGCTGATTCACTTTGCCGAGAAACGCCACCGCCGCGAGGAACGTCACAGCGGAGGTCGAGCCGTAGTGGGCGGCCAACCCCGCGCTGTCTTCGCGACTAAAGCCACCTGCCCGCCGCGCAATCGCGTAGGTCCAGCACGGCACTGCCGCACCGATGACCAGGGTGGCCACCGCGGCCCAGCCAACCTGTGCCAGGTGTGCTTGGTCGAGTGCTGCCCCGCCCTTCATTCCGATGGCCAGCAATAGGAAGATCGCCAGCGTCTGTGAGAGCGCCTCGGGAAACGCCAGGTCGCTGCGCAGCAGCTTCGCTGTTACCCCGAGCGCGAAGCTCAGGATCACAGGCGAAAGAAGATTGTGGGATAGAAGATCGAGAGATTCCATGCGGGTGCTCAAAGGGCAGACCCGATGAGTCGGCGAGCTCATCCCGCAGCATCGCGGAGCCGGCGGTCAAAGCGACACGGCGGAATGCCAACGAAAGTCCGCCGGTTACGACTGGATCTCCGCTTCGAACGCGCACTTCATTCTGGTCAGACGGCTCGTCGAAGTCCGGTATATCGGGCAAGCGCGGCAGGGGACCCGGAGTCGCCGCACTCCCAACCTCACACCCGGCGCCCTTGTACCGCCGTGTGTGGCTGCGTTAGCAGCGCGACCCAAGCTTGGCGTGCACTCCAACGTTCGGGAATCGTGCGGCGGCAATCAAATTCGCTACACCGTGCTGAAACTTGTTTGCTTCGCTCCGCGGACGGGTGTCTAGTGCGCTGCGGGGCGGGAGTTGCACGGGCGCTCCACGCATGAATGGGGGGACTTTGAGCCAGCTCGATCCGAATGTTGCAGGTGCGGAGGTCGTCCTTGCCGCGACCCGCGAGCTGCTGCAGGCCACTCTCCACACGGACGGGACCGATTTTTTCCGAGCGCTCGCACGCAGCCTTGCCAATTCACTGGGTGTTGACTTCGGCTTCGTCGGCCAACTGGATACCCAGCGCGGTGTCGTAACAACACATGCCGTTTGGAACGTCGATACATTTGTCGACAACTTCCAGTATGCGTTGTCAGGGACACCATGCCAAGAGGTGCTGAATGGCGGCGTGTGCTACCACCCCCGCGACGTTCAAGCCGCGTTCCCGGACGACCACATGCTGGTCGAAATGGGGATCCATAGTTATCTCGGCGTCGGCGTTCGGGCGCCCAACGGACCCACCAGCGGCATCGTCGTCGCCCTGCACACTGCCCCAACGTCGCTGCCCTATCCGGAGCTGAAGGCTATCCTGGACGTGTTTGGTCATCGGGTCGCACTCGAACTAGAACGGATTGAGACCGGAAACCGACTGCGGGCCAGCGAGGTGCGCTATCGCGAGATCGTCGACTCATGCCCCGAGGGCGTCTGGACGCTTGATGTCAACGGCACGACGGTATTCGCTAACACCTTGATGGCCGAAATGTTGGGGTATACGCCAAGCGAGATGGTTGGCCGCTCCTTCTTGGAGTTCATGGCTGAGGACTCGCGGGCGCACGCGAAATCTAACCTCACGCGTCGCCAGCGCGGGATCGCGGAGCGCCATGAGTTTCGTTTTCAACACAAGCAGGGCCATACGGTTTCGACCGTGATCTCCGCCACCCCGATGCGAGACGATCGGGGTGAGGTGACGGGGTTGCTCGGATTTGTCTCCGACCTCACTGAGCGGCAGGCGCTGGAGGGGCGCATTCAGCATGCACAAAAGCTGCAGAGCCTCGGTGTGCTTGCAGGCGGGATTGCTCATGACTTTAACAATCTGCTCACGGGCATCCTGGGCAACGCGGGGCTGTGCCTGAGCCAGGTCGGGGAAGACTCCCCACTCCATCCCTTGCTCACTGACATTGAGAGCGCGGCGCTCCGCGCCGCTGAACTGACGCAACAGATGCTGGCCTACGCGGGGCGCGGGCGCTTTGTGATTGGGCGGATTCGCCTCAATGCAGTGGTTGAAGAGATGACGCAGCTCTTGTCGACGGCGATCTCCAAGCGCGCCGTCGTGAACATGAACCTGGCCAACGACATACCTGAGATTGACGGCGACGCGACCCAGTTGCGCCAGATCGTCATGAACCTCATCACCAACGCGAGCGACGCGCTCGGGGAGCACAGCGGGACCATCAACATTTCGAGCGGCGTGATGGCCGCCGATTTCCCCTTCTTGCGAGGCTCGGTCTGCGGGGCTTCTCTGCCCGAAGGCGTCTACGCCTTCCTTGAGGTCAGCGACAGCGGGATGGGCATGGACACGCTCACACGCGAGAAGGTCTTCGACCCGTTCTTCACCACGAAGTTCACTGGTCGCGGCCTCGGTCTTGCTGCGGCGCTGGGGATCCTGCGGAGCCACGGTGGCACCGTGACCGTGCAGAGTGAGCCCGGTAAGGGCAGCACCTTCAGGATCTTGCTCCCCGTCGCCACGGAAAGCTTGGCCCCTCTCGCCGTGGCCGAGATGCCCCCGCTGACTGAGAGGACGCCCGCAACAGGGACGGTGCTGGTCGCAGACGACCATCCCATGGTTACGGCCCTCGCGCGGCGTGTGCTCGAAGCCGCGGGTTACCAGGTGCTTGTGGCACGCGACGGAGAGGAGGCCGTCGAGCTGTTTCGGGAATTTCAAACGACCGTCGATGCCGTCGTACTCGACCTCACGATGCCCAAGCTGAACGGTCATGAGGCTCTGCTTCAGCTTGCTGAGCTGAAGCCATCAGTACGTGTCGTTCTCACCAGCGGTTATAGCGAGCAGGACGCCACAGCCCAGCTCGGTGGCCAGCCTGTGGCCACCTTCCTGCGCAAACCTTGGCTACCGGAACAGCTGCTCGACGCTGTGCGGGTGGCGCTGGGAGCACCGCCGGCCAAGCGATGAGGAGCCGCTCCCGCCCTCGTCAGGTTCGAGCCTCAAGGGCCTCCGGACCGAACGCGCGAGCAAGTCGGACCCTCGCCCACAGCCTAGCTCGTACAAACGCGTGCGGGCTCAGGACATCCGCCGCTTGAAACCCCAGCGTCTTCGGGCTACCGGTTCACTGATGGCCACCGCGAACCTGGCTGAGAGCGTGGGCCGCCAGGTCTGGTTGCGTTCACCACTGTGGGACACGGTGTGCCTCGCTTTTTGCTGGCTGCCCTTTTACCTGTGGGTGGTCTTTGGCCTCAAACTGGGCGCAGAAGCCTGGGGCCTTGCTGCGCTGGACGATGCTGCGAACCGGCAGGCCCTGGTGCTGGCGACCACCGCAGCGCTCGGCATCACGTATATCCACCGGCACTACACCCTGCTGCTCGTCTACGGAGACAGCGCAACGTTCAAGGCGCGCGCGAAGCAATACTTGCTGGCGCCCGTGGTGCTCCTCGCGGTGATTGTTTCGGCGCGATTCGGCAAGGGTGTCACGCTCATCAAGCTCGGCCCGCTGGAGGTCACTTCCTGGGGCATGATTGTCGCGGTCGGCACTACGTGGAACATCTGGCACACACTCCAGCAGCGTTACGGAATCTTGCGGGCGTATGGTGGCCGGGCGCAGCACGGTCTCGAAACGCGGGCGCACGCGCGACGCGACTTCTGGCTCCTGTGGAGCTGGGTCGCTGTGGTCGTCGTATTGGTGCTTGGTTATCAGCGCCGAACGTTTTCTCAACACAAAAGCACCTGGTACATTGAACAACAGCTCGGGCCCTACTTTGCCACTCCGGTCGCAACCGCCCTCAGCGCGGCTGTAGTGTTAGCGACGCTCGTATTGACTCTGAACTGGTTGCGCCACGAGCTAAATGCTGCAGTCCCGCTGAAGCAACGCTCAGCTCGGGTCGTGTTCTTGTTCTCAACAATCTTGCTGCTGAGCGTTTTCGCGTGGCACGGACCCATCGTCGGTTACCTGTGTTTTGGGGTAGCCCATGCGCTTGAGTACCTAGCGTTCGTCCACCATTTCACACAACGCAAGTATGTAGGCGGCGCGGACAACTCCGTACCAATGGGCAGCGGCGTCCCAGCAGGCGTTGCGGCGACGCTCTTCTCGCAACCGGCCCTCAGCGTCCCGCTGCTCATCGGCGGACTGATCGCAGCGTACCTGCTCCTCCGGAGCTACCGCGGCACGGATGCCTACGTCGTGTACTACATCACGACTAGCTTCCTGCACTTCCTCTACGACGGTTGGATTTGGAAGGTGCGGACTCAGCCCATCGCCAAACCCCTAGGGATCTCAGCTTAGTCGCTGGTGACAAGCTGGTTGTACTTGCCGCACCCATCACAACGGAACTCGCAAACCACCTGGGTCTTTCCCGAGGGCGGCGCCGGGTCGGAATGGGCCGCGATGACGGTCGCGTACTCGATCTGGCAGTGTTTGCAGACCAACTCCCCAAACAAATGCCCAATGGGGTGACGGGACTGGTGTACTCCCTTGCCCACGTACCAAGTGAACCCGTCTGCACGCTCTTCCGCGACGCAGCCTTGTTCGTACTTTGCCCGGTAAGATGGGTCTGCGTGCATCGGGCTGTCAGTGCAGCGCTGCTCAACGCTCATAGGCGGCGCAGTGTGCCTCACCCAGGCGTCGCGCCCAAGCACAAGCGACCAGGTTGGCCTGCGGACCTGACCATTGGGACACTATTCTGTCGAAAAGCACCTGGTCAGACCCAAAAAGATCGTCTTCGTGCGCCCAGACGCCCCGGCAACACCGTCCGCCGCTGCCCGTGAACGCCCCGCACCCGTGGGTCTCGCGCTCTGCATTGGGCGCGTGTTGGCTTTCGGGGCCTTGCGATAGCCGCCCGCGTTAGCGCCAGACGCCGATGGCTCCAGAATTCATTCACTAATTATCGTTCCTAAGCGCGGTCCGAAAAGCTTTTGGCAGCGAATGCGGATCCAAGTAGAAGCCAACGCTATGAGACATTCGAAACAGGTTCGGGCTGCGTCGCGGCGGGTATCAGGACTCTACGTGGGTATGTCCTTCACAGCGGTCGCACTGCTTGGAGGTGGCCTGAGCAGCTGCGCCCAGCTTGGTAAAGCGGCTGACGCCTGCGGGCTGTCCTGCCCAGCGAAGGGCGTGTTGGAGGGCAACGCATCGATCAGCGGGATTCAATCCATCGACGCGTTTTTTGGTGCACTGGTGGATTTCAAAGGCGCCGCGGACCTGATGACGGCGAACGTCGCAGACGCGAAAGCGCGCATGGCGCTCTCGCTTGGGTTGCCAGCAGTGGCGAGTGACGTCGAGTTGAAGGCGGCGCTCAAAGCAAAAATTGACGCTAATGTGAACGGCGGCTTGAAGGTCAAGTTCGCGCCTCCGGAATGCAAGGCATCGATCGACGTCGCGGTCGACGCCACGGCGCGCTGCGACGCAGACTTCGACCCAGGCTCCGCAAGCGTCAAGTGCGAGGGGAGTTGCACCGCAGAGGCGAGTGCGCAAATGAAATGCAGCGCGGATGCAGACCTGGTCTGCCACGGCACGGCACCGGGGCTGAAGTGCGAAGGCTCCTGCACCGGGTCCTGCGAACTCAGTGCCTCCGCGAAGTGTGACGGAACCTGCCACGGCACCTGTAGCGGTAGCGCCGGAACCCAACAGAACTTCAATGGCAAGTGCGACGGAACCTGCAAGGGTGAGTGCGAACTCGAAGTCGGTGGCGAGTGTGCGGGCGCCTGCAAGGGAGAGTGTGCGTACACGCCGCCCTCCGCAGAGTGCAAGGGCGACGCTAAGGTCGAGTGCAAGGCCAAGGGCGACGCTAAGGTCGAGTGCAAGGGAGAGTGCAGCGGACAGGTTGAGCCGCCGAAAGCCAAGGCTGAATGCGAAGCGGCAGCCTCCGCTAAGGCCAATGCAAGCGCCGAGTGTACGCCACCGGCGGTCGACGTCACTTTCAAGTACAAGGCCAATATGAACGCCGCCCAGAAGGCGGAGTTCGACGCCTGGCTAGGTGGCTTCAAGGCCCAGCTGGGCACCTTGACCGCAGAAGCTCAAGGCCGAGGCAAGTTACTCGTAGCGAGTGCCGGAAGTCTCGCCGCCGCCGCAGAGGGCGCAGTTAAGGGCTCGATCAGCGAAATGGCCAATGCTAAGGCGGACATCAAGGCCGCGGCTGGCGCCGGTTGTGCATTGCAGCAACTGGGAGGCGCGAAACAGCTGCTGGTCGGGGTTCAAGGTCAGGTCGAAGGCAACGTAAAATCAGTTGCTGACGTCATGAGCGTCATCAGCGGATAACTGCCTCTACACTTCGAACGAGCAAGCCCGCGTTCTACCGAGCGCGGGCTCTTTTTTTTTCGCTTTAGGCAGATCAGAACGGCCGGAAGAGCCGGCACCCACTAGCGCGTGATCACGTAGGTAAACGACATCGTGCAGTCGCCGTAGCCCTCGAGCACCTGGGTCACACGTTCGGGGATCTCTTCGCCAGTGCGGAACGCAGTGCGGGCATCTGCAAGTGGGCCATGGACCACGAGGCTGAAACTTCCCGCGGCGGGCAGCGTGAATTGAACGCCGGACTGCGGGTTAAGGTTGAGCCTGTAGCAGCCTTTGGCATCGTGACAGACGCTCAGTTCGCGCTTGGCATCTCGCGATCCGCAAGACTGGGAGACGGAACGGGAGACCAGCACCACTCCGTATTGTTTGGAATCGTCAGCGCCGGCCGAGGTGGTCGTTGCGGCAGCAGAGAACAGCGTGACCATTGCGAGAGCGATACGGGAGTTCATGGGCGTTTCCTTTGGTGTCCAAGGTAGGGGTCAACCGAGGTAGGTGCATCACGCATGCCAACTCCGCGTGTCCTACCGTTCGAGCGGGTTCACTCGAGCAGAGCGTGCTGCGGTTGCGAGAAAAAGTGCCCATGCAGCGTCGCTAGGCTCAATCTCGGTCCAGCCCGATCCCAACGCCGCTGGTCCACGCAGGTGAAGTGCGCTCCGCTGATCCGCCAGCGCTTGTGCAGTGCTCGACCCGCGGCGTGTGCACGCCACTGCTCACTCGGTGCTCAACCCGGTGGCAGCACCTGACGGTCGCTGCTAAGGAGATCCCGAGTACAGGAAGGCCCTCAGGTTGACGTCACCCAAGAAGTCGGAGTTTCACGGGAGCTGCCACTGCGGCGCAGTGCGCTACCAATGCGCGAGCGCACCAACTTTTCAATTCGTTTGCCACTGCCGCAACTGCCAAAGGTTGAACGGGGGGCTGCGCCTGGGCGGTCTGTCGTTCGATGCTTCGGCGCTGCGTGTCCAGGGCCCAACCCAGATCTACCGCTACGCGGGCGGCCAGGCCGCGATTGAGGCCCACTTCTGCGGGCATTGCGGGACACCGCTGTTCGCCTTTCCACAGGCCCACCCGGGCGTCGTGGTCGTCAGAGCCAACAGCCTAGATGACCCGGCGGACTTCCAGCCCGAAAAGTCGATGTACCGCAAGAACGTTTGCGCCTGGGAACGCCCTGTATCTCCGCCGACCTGGCGTCCGCCTCCCCCGCCAGGTCAGTAAACAGCGCGATCACTTCGTAACGCTGAAAGCGATCACTTCGCGATGGTGATCGAGATCATTTGAACGGGCGTCACCGGGCGGTCGTTGCCAGAGGTTCGAGTGTTGTTGATAGCGGTCACCACGTCCATGCCGCTCGTCACCTTGCCGAACACGGGGTGCTTCGACTGTCCTGGTGAGAAGTAGTCCAAGAAAGAGTTATTGACGGTGTTGATGAAGAACTGGCAGCTCCCCGAGTTGGGACCCGCGTTGGCCATGGACAGCGTGCCAGGCTCGTTCGAGAGGCGCAGATTGGCAGGGTGCTCATCCTTGATCGCGCCGTGAGGTGAGTCCCCGGTACCCGCGCGAGGGCTATTGGGATCCCTGCTGTGGGGACAGCCG
>JBDKJZ010000175.1:0-9800 GCA_039796375.1 Pseudomonadota bacterium | reverse complement strand
TAGCGGCCGCGTATCGGCGTAACCGTGCAAAGTGGAAAGTCCCCGTGCATCTGTGACACCTCACGAGGCGCTGCCAGTTCGTTCAGTCCCGCTCGCCCTCGAATAGGTAGGTCAGCTTGCCCGACCTGGACTCACCCCCATCGGCCAGCTCAAGCTTGACAACGAACCGGACCCTCAGTTGCTCGTCAGCCAACGTGGCCTCGCCTCCTTCGAGCTCTGCGGTCATCGGAATGCCGAGCATCTCTTCGAAGCAGCTTTGGCCGGGTTTGAACTGGATAGCGGCGCCCTTGGGTTCGCCATTGATGGTGCATAAATCGTCGCCGCTGTTGCTGTCGACCACCGTGACGCTGACTACCAAGCCGTCGACCGTGACGCGTAGCTTGGCGTGCTCGTCTTCCTGCGGCTGTGGCGGGAAACCAGACAGCTCGATCACCACCGTGTCTTTGCCAGAATAATCACCGGCGAACGTTTGCGCGAATGGCTCAGCGGCGGGTTCAGCGGCAGCTTCCGTGGAAGCGTCAGCAGGGGTGTCAGCCCCTGATGCCGCAGCCTTCGCGACCACATCTTCCGTCTTTGTTTTTGGTTTGGCGCGTGCCTGAGCCGGGTCAGGTTGCGAGATTTGCAGGACCTTGCCGCCGGACGTCGGGGCGCCGTAGTAGTAGCCGTCAGCGCTCGGTTCAGTCGAGAGGGGCCTGTCACTGACCTTGGGCGCGCAACTGACCGCAGCTCCCCACACTGAAAACAAGATGGCCGTCAGAGCACGCCGGTACAACGACCTATGCGGTACTGCTTGGGTAACAGATGTGAGAAACGCGGTCGGCACTCGGGCAGCATACTCATCAGCCTGCGCGAAGCAAAGGAGCCAGCTCGGAAAGCAGCTTGTCCGCCAACCCCAAGCTCCCGTCGACGCGCTCACCCTCCCGCAGTTTCCGCGTCAAACGGCCATCTGGGGCGAGCCGAAACTTCGCCTTCTGAGTGGCGACCATCTGCACCAGCCCTGGCCGATCGATGGGAGTGTCGTCGCGAAATCGCAGCGAGACGGCGCCCGGGGTCGCCTCGCAGACGAGCACTTTCAGCCTGCGGAGCTCAGTCTTGATGCGCATCAGCTCAACCAAGCGCAGGACCTCAGCGGGCGCGGGGCCAAATCGATCCTCCATCTCCGAGGCCAGGTGCATGACCTCGGGCTCATCGCTGGCGCTTGCCAAGCGCTTGTAGAAGGACAACCGTACTCCTACCTCGACGATGTAGCCGTTCGGGAGTAACGCTTCGCAGTCGAAGTTCATCTCGGGGTCAATGTCATCAGAAGGCGGCTCGCCGCGCAGCTCTCGGGTCGCTTCTTCGAGCATTTGGCAGAACATCTCGAGCCCGACGCTGGCGAGCGGGCCGCTTTGCTCGGCGCCGAGGATGTCGCCGGCGCCGCGCAGCTCCATATCTAGCGTCGCGATTTGGAAGCCCGAACCCAGCTCGGTGTAGCGTTCTAGCGCCTCGATCCGGCTCCGCGCCTCGTCCGTCATCTCACTCGGGGGCGGGACCATCAGGTAACAGTAGGCTCGCTCTTCAGAGCGGCCCACGCGACCTCTCAGCTGGTAGAGCTGAGCCAACCCAAACAAGTCGGCGCGGTCCACGATCATCGTGTTCGCGCGGGGGATATCCAGCCCTGATTCGATAATCGAAGTCGCGACCAAGATATCGTATTGGCCGCCAACGAAGTCCACCATCACCTGCTCCAGGGTGGCCTCATTCATCTGGCCGTGGCCCACGGCGATGCGCGCGTTTGGCAGCAGCGCTTGTAGTCGCGCCGCGCGCTCATACAACTCGCGGACGCGGTTGTAGACGTAGAACACCTGTCCCCCGCGCCCGAGCTCTCGTTCGATGGCTTCCTTGATCGTGTTTTCGTCGAAGCGAGAGACGATCGTTCGAATCGCGCGTCGGTCGACGGGGGGCGTGCTGATGATCGACATTTCGCGCAGGCCGCCCAACGCGAACTGCAGCGTCCGCGGGATAGGAGTGGCGGTCAGCGTGAGCACGTCGACACTCGCTCTCATTTGTTTGAGCCGTTCCTTGTGGGTTACGCCGAAACGTTGCTCTTCATCGATGACCACGAGCCCGAGGTTCTTGAACTGCAGATCTTTGGAGAGCAGGCGGTGAGTGCCGATCACGATGTCAACCGAACCTTGTCTCAGGCGCGAAAGCGTGTCCGTCGCCTCTTTCTTGCTTTGAAAGCGACTCAGCGCACGCACCTCAAATGGGGAGTCCCCAAGCCGCCGCTGAAAGGTCAAGAAGTGCTGCTGCGCCAAGACCGTCGTGGGACACAGCACCGCCACCTGGCGTCCCGCGCTGACCGCGCGGAACGCCGCGCGCAGGGCCACCTCGGTCTTGCCAAACCCGACGTCCCCGCAGACGAGGCGATCCATCACCTGATCTCTCTCCAGGTCTCCGAGCACGTCCAAGATGGCCGCCGCTTGGTCGGGCGTCTCTTCATAGGGAAAAGCGGCTTCGAAGGCCGCGTAGTCGTCGTCCGCCTTGGGCAGCGGTGGTCGCTCGGCGTTCTTGCGCTCGGCGTAGAGGCGCAACAGCTCGTCCGCCATCTCACGCGCCTTGCGACGCGCTTTGGCTTTGCTCTTGGTGAACGTCGAGCCACCCAGGCGATCGACTTTGGGTTTGTCCCCGCCGCTATACTTCTCGACTTGGTTCAGCCGATAAACGGGCAGGAACAACTTCCCCCCGCTGTACTCGATGACCAAGAGCTCAAGCTGAGCGCCGCCGGGGCCTGTGCCGCTCTGTAGTCCTAGATAACGACCGATGCCGTGTTCAGTGTGCACGACGTAGTCGCCCTCGGCGAGGGCCCGAAGATTTTCAAGGGCCGAGCGTGACGCTTTCTTCGATTTCGACGTGCGATGCGCGCGCTGGCCAAAAATCTCCTCTTCGGTGAGCCACACTTGACCGTCGGTGAGCGCTACGAATCCGCGTGAAAGCGAGCCCACTTCGATTCGAACCCTGAGTTCGGACGGGTCAAAGTCTGGGCGCGGTTGAGGAGGTCCGTGATGGGAGTCGTCGGGCGTGTCTTGGGGCGACCCGTCCTCGAAGACCACGCTCACTTCGCGATGTCGGAGCAGCTGCGCGAGGCGCGCCGCCTGCGTGTTGGCGCGTCCCACGACCGTGACGCGGAGCCCGGCGTCCCGCCAAGCCGCGAGTCGCTCGAGCAGCGGATCGAGCGGACCTTGCTTGTTGCTCGCGGTGCGGCCGGCTTGAATCGCGCGTTCGAGTTCAGAATGGTCGCTCTGTCCAAGCGTAGGCACGTCTGCTGGCGCAAGCTCGAGTTTTTCAAGCACGGTGTTGGCTTCGCCCTGGACAAACGCCGGGGAGCACAGGCTCACCGCGCGCTTCAAGAGCTCGGCTTCGAGTTGCGCCTCTGTGCAGTAATGCTCCGTGAGAGGGTAACGCGGACGCTCGGTCGGCGTGCCTTCAGCCTGAAGTACGGCTTCCTGTCGTGCACGGAGGACGGCGAAGACTTCTTCGGGGCGCTCGATGACCACGCGGCAATCCGCAGGTACATAATCCCAAATCGTTGACAGCTCGTAGAAGGCGGGCAAGTAACCCGAGATCCCAAAACTCTGGCGCGCGCTGAGCAATTCCTCGATCAGCTGGCGGGCTTTCGCGGATGGGTAATTCACCGAGTCGCACAGCTCTCGCAGTTGTTCGCGGGCGCGTTGTTCATACTCCTCGAAGAGCAAGACCTCTCGGGCAGGAGGTAGCAGCACCCGTGAGAGAGGAGCCGCCGTACGTTGGGTCTCCGGATCGAACGCCTTGAGGTTAAGCACCTCATCACCAAACAACTCGATCCTCACAGGCCGAGGGGCTTCCGGCGACCACACGTCGAGCAGGCCCCCTCGGACGGCAAAACTCCCCGGGTCCTCTACGACAGGTGCGCGCAGGTAACCTGTAGCGGTGAGGTGTGCCGCCAGGTCAACGAGGTCAACGACCTGCTCCTGCTCGATCATCCGGGTGCCGCGCTCGATCGCGGCTCTCGGAAGGACCTTGCGATAGAGCGCTTCTGCATCGGCGACTAACACGCGCCAGTCGCCACGACTGAGCTCGGCCAAGGTCGCCGTGCGACTCATTGCTGAGCGCCGGTCCGGCTGAGTCGAGGCGTAGGGGTTCGTCTCAGAGGCAGTCAACGCGAGGCAACGCTCCCCGCCCAGGAAGTACTGCAAATCTAGCGCGGCCTTCGCGTGGACCTCGCGGTTCGGGACCACCATCAATACGCGCGATTGTTTGGCTATTTCGGCACTGAGGAACGCCGCTCCGGCTCCGCGGACCCCGGCCACGTAGTGAAAACCCGCGTGTGCGCGCCTAGCCGCTTCCGCACTTGTCTGCAGTGGGACGTCGGTGGGAAGCCAGAGGGTTCGGGTGCGCTCGTCAGCGGTCATGGCGGGGCGCGCCCGTGTAGCACACTCAGCGCTGCCCGAGCATCGCGGCGGCCGCGGCAGCCGCCCCATTCTGCGCGCGGATCGTCAGCCGTCCGGAGGGGTGCGCCGCAAGATGGGAGCGGAAGCTGTCGAAAGCCGCGTCGAAGGCGCCCAGCCGGAAACTCAGTATGCCCTTGGCATAATCCGCCGGGTAGGTCAGGTCGTACTTCCGCAGCCCGTCCAGGTAAGAGAGCTGCAAGGCGAGCTGGTCTCGAGCGGAACCCCCCTCGGGGTGTTGCAGCCGGAACCCATAGTAAAGCCGCCAATCGTTCGCGTCCGGTTCAAACTCCGGCAGCACGCTGAGCCCGGTGAGCAGACCCCACCGTATTCGGTACATGGCTAGGAGTTCCGCATCCGTGGCCACCGAGCGACGCTCGGCGTCGACCCACCCGCTAGCGATCGCTCTAGAGACGAACCCGCCTCCCAGCTCGTGCAGGGCTTCGCCGGGGACACCGCTGAGCTGCCATTCTGCCAGCGCGACAAGAAAAAGCCGGCTCTGGAGCGCGCGCAGGCGCAGCAGCGGCACGGTCCCGTGCTCCCTCAGGGCCGTTTTGACGCTGCGGGTCAGATCTTCCCCGTCCGCGGAGCCGCTGCCCGCGGCCTCGGATTTCCCTATGCGGCGGATAAGCTCCCCGACGGCGCGCACGGGTAGCGGCAAAGGTTGCGCCCTGAGCTCAGCGACGAGTTCCGCGTCTTTTTGGCGCTGGGATTCGACTTCTGCCCAAGCGATACTCGGTGCCGGCAGCGTGCCAAGTGCGACCGGCCGAGGAATAGTGAGCAGCGCGACCAACCCGATCGTAATCGTGACGGCTGCGCCAGCCAACGTCCGGCCCCGTCTCAATTCGGAATCCTTATCGCCCCCGTCGCGCGACACCTTGACAGCCATCGCCAAGCATTGTGTCCTGAAAGCACGCCGCGACCAACTCGGCGTTTGAGGCAGCCGTGGAAGAAAAGCGTCAACACCGTCGAGTCCCGCTACAGATTCCAGTCACGTTACACGTGGCAGGCCAAGAACCGTACGAAGCGATCGCCGTCGATCTGAGCTTCGGTGGCATGAACATCATTGACTCGCAGATCCGTCGGTACGGCGAGCAAGTCATCGTCGAGGTGCTGCTGCCTGGCCAAACCAAGACCGTTCGATTGCCCAGCACAGTTCGTTGGAACAACTCGGCTGGCTTTGGTGTGCAGTTCGGGTTGTTGGGCGCCAGGGAGACCCACGTGGTGACCCGCTTGGTTTCAGCGGCTCCATGACTGAGCATCAATTCGGTGCAGCGAGCTTTTTTGAGGAGTGGTTGCCGCGGCGCTTCGCGGAGCTGAAGGCCGCCGATGCCCAGATGGCGACGACTGAGTGCTCGCTGGTGGTGCAGGTAGGAGGCAGCGCCTGGACACTGACGCTCGGCGGCGGTGAGCTGAGCGTGACCGGCTGGGTTGCCGCCGAACTGGATCGGGCGGGCCTTCCAAGTTCTGCAACCTTTCGGCTGCACGCGACGCAAGCGAGTTTTGATCTGCTAGTCGCCGGCGCTCTCGAGCACGGCGCTGGGACGAACCCTGCCATCAAAGTCCTACGTGTGGACGCCGAAACCGCGCGCCTCGCGGGTGCTGTCCCTGCGTGTCTGCGGCTTCGGGTTGTCGATGGTGATCTTGAGCACGAGCTGATATTCGGCCCAGGGAACCAACCCAAGACCCACGTGGGCTGTTCCGTGGAATGTGAACTTGCAGATTTGAAGGCCGTGCAGCGCGGCGAGTGCGACCCGATGGAGCTCTTCATGAGCGGTCGTTTGCGTTTGGAAGGCGACTTACAAGTCGCCTTCGCGCTCGGCGGGATACTGCTCTAGTTCGCGCTGCCTAACGTCCCGCAGGCTGCACCCGGTCGCTCACCCGCAAGCGCCGCATCGTGGGGAGCAGCTTTTCTCGGACCAGGGCGACGGTCTCCGAGAGCACCTGGGGGGCCTCTGAGCCGGTCGCCTCCGTTTTCAACTGCAGCGCCAGGCACGAGCGCAGGTCAGCCCCAAACACCAGAAGGCTCGTCACGACCCGGTGCATTGCCTCAGTTCTTTCCGATCGGGTGAGGACCCAGATTTCGGAAGAGTATCCGGCGACGGACTCATAGCTCTCGTGGACCACAACCTGCGCGGGGAGGGTCCGCTCAAGTTGCGGCTTCCAAAGGCGTGCCTGGGCTTCGCAGTCCCGGCTGTCAACGAGGGCGCCCTGCCTCCAAGCCTTGATCTCAAGCTCACTTTGACTACGCGGGTGCGCGGCACGCCACCAGCTGTCTTCGGACGAGGCGCGCCAATTCTGCGCATCCGGTAGCCTCAGCTCCAGCTGTTGGGTGCTCAGTCGCACGCTCCTCCAGTGAGTGTCGGGGAGGGCTAGTGGAACGCTCAACGTCGCCTGGTGGGAAAGCACGTGCGCGGGCGTCGGATGAACACGGGTCCCTGTTCCGGGAGCGGCAGAACAACCCGCAGCGAGCCAGGTGAAGAGAACTCCCCTCGGAAGCAGCCTGAAAATAGCGTTCGCGGTCACTTTTTTCCCAACGGGTCGAATCGGACGTGATATGCCGGCCCGAGTTGGCGGAAGTCAACCGAGGTGAGGGCTTCAAGCCGTCTGAAAGCTTACCCCCGAACTTTGAAGAGCTAGCGCCGACGGTCAGCGCCGGTTTAGAGGTATCCGCAGGCTCGAAGCTCGCCTTGCCTGGCAGGCTAAATCAGCTTGAGCGAAACCACCGGGCGCGGTGCTGGTGACGCGCGCAAGTGCAGCTGGCCCAGGGGGCCCGCCCCGGTCGAAGATGAACCCATCCGGGTCAGGTCAGAAACCTCCCCGGTCAACAGCAAGACTGCAAGATCAAGACCCCATTGTGGAGGATAGTTTTGATGGACGGACAACAGCGGAGAGCTCCTGGTGGCAAGAAGCGCCGACGGACCAAATCCAGGCCGGAACCCAAGATCAAGGCGGAGCCGGTGCTCATCGTCGCGAGGCGGCCGGACTCTCCTCGCATGACGAAAAGCATGGGGCGCAGCGTCGCTGCATCCGCTCAACCCAAGAGGGGCCCTAGCGGTGCTCCGCCTGGCGCTCTGGAGTCGGAGCTCACGGCCGATGGGAGCTCTGCGGAGTTGGCCGAGAGAGCCGTTGAGAAACCTCGTCGAGTCGCGCGCATCGCGGCGGCCCAGGGGGTTGACCTCGACGACCAGGCCTTGCTGCGAGAACGACTCCTGAATCGCCTGCTCCACTGCGAGGGAAGAAGCGCGATCTCGCAAGCGGTGGACACGCTCTTGCGTCACGAGTTCACGGTTCCAGAAGAACAAGACGCTCAGCTTCAGCTCCTTGAGCATGTGAACGAGGCGCACGCGCGTCAGGCTATTGCAGTCATGAGTCGACTGTTGACCTCCGAGTCCCCGATAAAACGCCCAATATTGGAGCAACGTCTACGCCGGCTCGAGGAAGAGGCAGATGAAGCCGACACCCGCCAGCAAGCGGCGGCACTTCGAAAACGTGTTCGCGCGGCCTAGGGGGCACGCTCCTGTTGGATCGCGTGGCTGCGTTCTTAGGCCTGGCTCCAGGACCTGCGGTCGGTGTAGCTTATGCCTAGTCGCTTCCGGTGAGTATGGCTACAGAGCACGACGAGATCAGCGCTTCGGACTTTGAGGCTCGCTTCAGGCGACTGACCACAGCGTTAGACGCTGGGCACAACCAAGACTGCATAGAGTGTCATCGCTGTAGCGCCTGCGCACGTTCCACGTTTTGTAGCGATAGCGAACGTCTGGTTGGCTGCCATTACTGCGTCGCTTCTACCAACTGCACCGACTGCTCGCATAGCAGTCACTGTGCACGCCTAGTCGGTTGTCACCACTGCCGGTTGTCCGAGGACTGCACCGCGAGCAGCTATTTGGTTCGCTGCACCGCCTTAGCGAACTGCAGCTATTGTTTCGGCTGCGTGGGTCTGAGCGGAAAAGACTTTCACATTCTCAACGAACCCTACGAGCGGTCTGAGTACTTCAAGGTGACTGCTCGCTTGACGCGTGAGCTCCGCTTGGAGCGGCACACCTAAGAGGGGCCCCGGTGGAGTCAGACGAGATCGCCCAGCTCTGGCTGCACGCCCTAAAGAATTGGGACCAGGCTGCTGTTCATGCAGCCTTGCTGCAACGTTGTGACTCACCGGGACAGCTGGCCGAAGTTGCGAAATTGTACCGCGAGCAGACGATTGACTCGACGCGTCACTCCGTAGCTGAAGCCCAGCTTGCCCGCATCACAGCGCTTGCGATCGCGCAGCTCGAGGTTCCTCGGGTCGAAACGCCTGTGCCCGTTCCCTATGCAAAGTACGCTGCGATCCTGTTCTTCGTTCTGGGCTCGGTTTGGCTCGCCGCTTGGCTTTAGGCCGGGCGCCAGTCGCAATTCGGTTGCCCCTTGCGCGAAAGCGGCGGGTTGCCTACTGGTGGTCGCCCGGGACTTCACTCCCGACACGAGACTTTGGAAGTATCCGTTAACGCGCTGGCTAATCTCGCCGGCATAGGGACATTGAGGAGATCATCCATGAAGCGTTCGATGATGACCGTAGCAGGCCTAGTATCTATTCTGGCGCTCAGCGCCTGTGGCGGCTCAACTGAGCCCGCCGCTATCCCCGAAGGTCCCGTAGCGGCACCCGCCGAACCCGCGCCTGTGCCTCCGCCCGAGGCTGGAGGTAAGGATGACGATGGCGGACGTTCAGACATCAACATTTCGGCCGATATCCGCGCGGCATGCGGCATCACGGACACGGAGGCGCTGTTTGGGTACGATTCGTCGAAGGTCCAGAAGGGGTCCGTTCCGACCCTCGATAAGCTCGCTGCGTGCTTCGCTACCGGAGCTCTCGCTGGCCGCAAGATGCGCTTGGTCGGGCATGCGGATCCGCGTGGCGATGAGGAGTACAACATGGTGCTTGGCGGGAGGCGCTCCGACAGCGTGAAGACCTACCTGGTTCGTGCGGGACTCCAGGAGTCCCAAGCCGAGAGCACCTCGCGCGGCGAGATGGATGCGACCGGAACCGACGATGCCAGTTGGGGCAAAGACCGCCGCGTAGACGTCGTGCTCGCGAACTGATCGGCCCCCGTAACCCAGTGAAGTAACCCTATGGCAGAGCCCAGTCCCCACCAGATAGACCCCTTGAGTCTGGCGTTCCAATCGCGAGGCGTCGTGCTTGGCGTTCTGTTGATTCTGGTGGTCGCGTCTTTCGCTGTGTGGGTGATCTGGTTTCTCAAGGCGCTGCAGCTGGCCCGCATGCGCAGCGCTCAGCGGGACTTTGAAGAGGCCGCGGCGTCTGCCACCAGCGCTCGGGAGCTTGAGGTGATCGCTGACCAG
>JBDKJZ010000174.1:0-9874 GCA_039796375.1 Pseudomonadota bacterium | reverse complement strand
ATTTGGCGCTGACCACTGGTGCGCCCATCTTGCCTGTGACCATTCGTGGCACGATCGCGGTCCTGCGCTCAGGGGACGATCAGGTCCACAAGGGACGCACCGTGCACTTGGACATCCACGCTCCTATCGACCCGGCCGCGTTCGGACGCCCGCGGATGAAAGACTTGATGGCCTTGGTGCGAGAGCAAATCGCTTCGACCCTGCCCGAAGAGCACCGAGGCCAGACCGAGTAAACTCGGCATGGCCCCGCGACCGCTGGCTTTGGTTAGCGAACGATGCCGGCAACCCTGCCCGTATCCAAATCGGATTGGCCCATCAGGTAGAGGTCGATGGCGCGAGCGGCTTTGCGCCCGTCGCTGATCGCCCAAACCACCAAACTCTGCCCTCTTTGCATGTCACCTGCGGCGAACACCCCGGGGACAGAGGTCATGAAGTCACCGTTTACCTGAATGTTTCCACGCCCATTGATCTCGACGCCCAGCTGTTCGAGCAAGCCAGACTTCTCGGGGTGCACGAAGCCCATCGCCAGCAGGATTAGATCCGCTTCGACGAGAAACTCGCTGCCGGGTATCTCCTGCAATCGGCCGGCGACGACCTCGACTCGCACACATTCGAGCGCCGTGACCTTGCCGTGCTCACCGATCACTCGTTTCGTGGATACAGCGAAATCCCGCTCGACCCCTTCCTCATGGGAGCTCGAGGTGCGCAGCTTCAGTGGCCACAAAGGCCAAGGAGTCTGCGGCGCTGGTTCGTCAGGCGGCCGAGGCATGATCTCGAAATTGGTCACGCTCTTGGCCCCCTGACGATTGGAGGTACCGATGCAGTCACTGCCCGTGTCGCCGCCTCCAATCACGACCACGTTCTTGCCGGTCGCGAGAATGGCGATGTCGTCCGGGACGGTGTCCCCGGCGACCCGACGGTTCTGCTGCTCAAGGAACGTCATTGCGAAGTAGGTGCCCTCCAATTCGCGACCCGGCACGGAGAGGTCGCGGGGAACGCGGGAGCCACCACAGAGACAGACGGCGTCGTACCGCGCTCGTAGTTCGTCAGCGCTGATGTCTTTGCCGACGTGAACACCGGTCTTAAACTCGACGCCTTCGGCTCGCATTTGTTCTACACGGCGCGCAATGAGGGACTTTTCGAGCTTGAAGTCCGGGATCCCGTAGGTCATCAGCCCACCGATCCGATCATCGCGCTCCAGCACGGTGACGTCGTGCCCAGCGCGAGCGAGCTGCTGCGCAGTGGCGAGCCCAGCAGGACCGGAGCCCACGACCGCCACTCTCTTGCCGGTCCGCACCAGGGCGGGTTGCGGCTTCACCAAATCTGCGGCCAAAGCGCGATCTGCGATTGAACGCTCGATCAGCTTGATGCTCACCGGCTCAGCGATGATACCGAGCACGCAGGAAGCTTCGCACGGAGCAGGACACACCCGGCCAGTGACCTCCGGGAAGTTGTTCGTTGCGTGCAGCGCGTCCGCGGCTTGTGACCAGTTCCCGTGAAACACGTGGTCGTTCCAATCGGGGATGAGATTCCCAAGTGGACACCCCGTGTTGCAGAACGGCACCCCGCAGTCCATGCAGCGAGCCCCCTGCGTAGTGAGCTCCTCCTGGATAACCGGTAGCTCGAACTCGCGGTAGTCCTTCACCCGCTCGGCGGCCTTCCGCTTGCTCGGGTCTTGGCGCTTGTACTCCATGAAGCCAGTAACTTTGCCCACGGTGTCCTTCTCGTAATCTGTCGATGCTTGTCGGTTGAATTCTCTGCCAGGTGCGCCGCCGAAGCGGTCAGACGAGGCGCGTATGCTGAAGCCGGGTAAGCGTCACTGCGCTGCAGGTGCCTGGGCCTCAGATGGCTCTGCCGCACCACGAATCGCCCGCTCTTCGAGCACGCGTCGATACTCACGGGGGAACACCTTGATGAGCTTTGTGGAGGTTCCTTGCCAGTCATCAAGGAGCTGGGAGGCTCGTTCGCTGCCGGTTCGTCGAACATGTTCCCGAACGAGCCCGCGCACCGCTTCCAAGTCCTCAGGCGAGGGGGCGACGAGATCGACCATGCCCTGGTTACAGCGCTCGGCGAACTGCCCGTCCGTGTCCAGAACGTAAGCCAGCCCGCCGCTCATGCCCGCGGCGAAATTGCGACCCGTCTTGCCCAGAATGACCACCAGACCCCCGGTCATGTACTCGCAGCCGTGTTCGCCAACACCCTCAACTACCGCGACTCCGCCGCTGTTGCGGACGCAGAAGCGCTCGCCTGCGATGCCGTTGAAGAAGGCCCTTCCTGACGTGGCCCCGTACATGACGACATTACCGATCAGGACGTTCTCGTGAGCCTTGTACTTGCTACCTGCTGGGGGTCTCACGCTGATGGTGCCACCTGCCAAGCCCTTACCGACGTAGTCGTTGGCGTCTCCCGTCAAGTCGAACTCGATTCCGCTGGTGATGAAGGCGCCAAAGCTTTGCCCAGCCGTGCCCGCGAAGCGGATCTTAATTGTCCCTTCGGGCAGGCCAGCGCTTCCGTAGCGTCTCGCGACCGCTCCGCCGAGCTGCGCGCCAACAGTGCGGTTCAGGTTCCGCAGATTCTGTTCGAACTCAATCGGCGTCTGGTGTTCAATAGCGTCCTTGCAGCGGGCGATCAGCTCCACATCAAGCGAGCGCTCAACACCGTGGTCTTGCTCTTGGGATCGAATGACGCCCACCCCGGGCAGTTTCTCCGCTCCGCGGAGAATATCACTAAAATCGAGCTTAGAGGCTTTCCAGTGCTGACTCACATCGCGCGTCTTGAGGCGGTCCGTGCGGCCCACCATTTCGTTCAATGTGCGGAAACCTAGCTTCGCCATCAGCTCACGGGCTTCCTCGGCGACGTAGAACAAGAAGTTGATCACGTGCTCAGGCTGACCAGTGAACTTCTTACGAAGCTCCGGATCTTGAGTCGCGATACCTACGGGGCACGTATTTAGGTGACACTTTCGCATCAAGATGCAGCCTGACGCGACCAATGGCGCCGTCGCAAAGCCGAACTCTTCAGCACCGAGCAGGGCGGCGAAGACCACATCACGACCCGTGCGCATCTGACCGTCGGCCTGAATGAACACGCGACTGCGTAGGTCGTTCTTGACCAGCACCTGGTGCGTCTCCGCGAGGCCAAGTTCCCAGGGGACACCTGCGTGTTTGATACTTGTAAGCGGTGAAGCGCCGGTTCCGCCGTCGTAGCCGCTAATCAAGATCACATCCGCGTGGGCCTTGGCGACTCCCGCCGCCACGGTGCCTACGCCGGCCTCGGACACCAACTTCACGCTAATGCGTGCTCTGGGGTTGGCCATCTTGAGGTCGAAGATCAGCTGGGCGAGATCTTCGATCGAATAGATGTCGTGATGTGGTGGCGGTGAGATGAGCGATACACCGGGCGTCGAGTTCCGAGTTTTTGCGATAATTTCGTCGACCTTGTGACCCGGCAGCTGTCCGCCTTCTCCAGGCTTTGCGCCCTGCGCGATCTTGATCTGGATCTCGTCCGCGTTCACCAAGTAGTGCGTGGTCACGCCGAAACGCCCAGATGCCACCTGCTTGATAGCACTGCGCCGGTTGTCGGTGTAGCGCTCGGGCTTTTCTCCGCCTTCGCCGGTATTGCTCTTGCCTCCGATTTGGTTCATCGCCATCGCGAGGTTCTCGTGGGCCTCCGAGCTAATTGAGCCGAAGCTCATCGCGCCGGTCGCAAAGCGCTTGACGATGCTCTGAACGGACTCGACCTCTTCGAGAGGCACGGACGGCGCGCTGAAGTCGAAGTCCCACATGCCTCGGAGGGTGATTAGCCCACGAGATTGGTCGTTGATGATATTCGCGTATTCAGCGTAGCTGGTCGCATCCTTCATCCGCGCTGCGCGCTGAAGGGCGCCGATCGCTCGGGGGCTCCACAGGTGACGCTCGCCCTGCGCGCGGTAGTGATACGCGCCGCCGAGCTCAAGGTGGTCCTGAGAGGATTGGCGGGGGAACGCTTTCTGGTGACGGAGGCTGACCTCCTTGTCGAGTACATCCAGGTCGATGCCCGAGACGCGCGACGCGGTTCCGGTGAAGTAACGGTCGACCAGCGCGGGTGACAAACCGATGCACTCGAAGATTTGCGCGCCGCGGTAGCTCTGCAGCGTGCTGATCCCCATCTTGCTCATCACCTTCTTGATTCCCTTTTTGACCGCGCGCACATAGTGCTGCCTGGCAACGCTGGGCTCAGTGACGCCGGGCAGGGACCCATCGGCGACCAGTTGCTCGATGGTTTCAAATGCTAGGTACGGGTTGATCGCACCGGCTCCGTAGCCCGCGAGCAGGCAGAAATGGTGCACTTCACGGGCGTCGGCCGTTTCGACGATGAGCCCGAGCTTCATCCGGGTACCCGCGCGGACGAGGTGGTGGTGGACGGCGGCGGTAGCCAGCAAAGCCGGGATGGGGGCCTCGGTTTGACCCGCGCCTCGGTCGCTCAGAATTGCGAGGCTATGACCGCTCTCAATCGCGGCGCTGGCCAGGCGGCACAGCTCGTCGAGGGCTGTCTTCAAGCCGCGTTCGCCGTCAGCGAGCGTGTAAAGCATGGGCAGAGTGACGGGTTTCGGCTGGTGCCGGATGCTACTGTGACGGAGCTTGGACAGTTCCTCGTCCGTCAAGATGGGGCTGGCCAGCTCCAACATCCGAGCTTGCTCGGGGCCTTCATTGAGCAGGTTGCCTTCCGCACCAATAAAAGTCTTCAGGCTCATCACGAGCTCCTCACGGATCGCGTCGATCGGCGGGTTCGTGACTTGGGCGAAATGCTGCTTGAAGTAGTTGTACAAGAGCTGCGGCTCGTCGCTCAGCACAGCCAAGGGAGTATCGGTGCCCATCGAGCCGAGCGCTTCAGCTCCAGTTTGCGCCATCGGAGCAAGCAGGATGCGCAGATCTTCAAGGGTGTAGCCGAACAGCTTCTGACGCTGCAGCAGCGGCAGCGCTTCACGAGGCAGGGCCACCCCAGGATCGGCCAATTCAGAGAGCGTGACCTTGTTGTCAGCGAGCCACTGCCCATAGGGCTGCGCGGCTGCGAGTCGCTCCTTGAGTTCATCGTCCTCGACGACACATCCCGCTTCGAGATCAACCAAGAACATTCTGCCGGGCTCGAGGCGTCCACGGCGCTCAACCACCTCGGCGGGGAACTCCAACGTGCCCGACTCGGAGCCCATGACCACGGTACCGTCATTGGTGATCAACCAGCGCGCAGGCCGAAGCCCGTTTCGGTCGAGGATGGCGCCAATGCACCGTCCATCGCTGAAGGCGAGCGCGGCCGGTCCGTCCCAAGGCTCCATCAGGCAAGAGTGGTATTCGTAGAAGTCGCGCTTCGCCTGAGACATGTGCTGGTCGTTTTGCCACGCCTCCGGCACCATCATCATCATGACGTGCGGCAGCCAACGCCCCGCTTGGTTCAGTAACTCGACCGCGTTATCGAGGCTCGCCGAGTCGCTCGCACCCGGTTCGAGAACGGGCCGAATATGCTTCGCGTCGTCGCCGAAGACCTCCGTGCCGAACATCTGTTCGCGGGCGGCCATCCAAGCGCGGTTACCGCGGATCGTGTTAATTTCGCCGTTGTGACAAAGAGTATGAAACGGGTGGGCGAGCTCCCAGGCGGGGAACGTGTTGGTGCTGAAGCGTTGATGCACCATCGCCAGCGCGCTCTCCATCGACTCGTCGCTCAGGTCTTTGTAGAAGCCCTCAAGCTGCTCGGCGAGTAGCATTCCCTTGTAGACGATAGTGCGGCTCGAGAAGCTCGCGAGGTAGAATCCTGTGCGGGATCCGTGTTGCTCCCGCACGCTGTTTTCCGCCCACTTTCGAATGGTGTAGAGCTTGCGCTCGAAGTCGTCGGTCGGGGCGCTCCCTCGGCCGACAAACACCTGTCGCATGACCGGCATGGTCACCCGAGCGAGCGGACCACACTGGCCCTCATCGACCGGGACGTCACGCCAGCCAAGCACCTTTTGCCCCATGCCCGACACGCAGCTCTCGACAATCTGCTCGCACTGGGCGCGCAGGTCCTGGTCTTGTGGCAAGAAAACGAAGCCGACTCCGTATTGGCCAGCCTCAGGCAGGGAGAAACCCAGGCGTGCGGATTCCTTGGCGAAGAACGCGTGCGGAACTTGTAGCAACAAGCCCGCTCCGTCGCCGGTGAGCGGGTCACACCCGCACGCCCCGCGGTGAATCAGATTCACCAGGATCTCGATGCCTTGCCTGACAATTCGATGGGACGCTTTGCCGTGGAGATTCGCCACGAATCCAAAGCCGCAAGCATCATGCTCGAATCCGGGATCGTAGAGACCAGAGCGGGGGGGCAAAGTCATGTTCTTCGTCGTTCCTCGGGAAACCGGACAGGGCTGCTTAGCGGGGAGACCCCGGGACAGTCGAGCCAAAAATAATCAAACTCGGTGGTCAGTGCGGCGCGCGGAGTAGCCGCTGCGGTCCCCGGCGGTTAGGAGCTGTTCTTGTAGCTCCAGTCCAGCAGCTTCTCTAGCGACCCCGCGCAGGGCGGGTCATTGTGTCTACGCCGGGTGTGGTCTTCAAGTGAAACGTGAGCAGGAGTGGGAGTCTAGAGGTGGAATTTCGCTGGTACGCACGCTTGCGCTCTGAATTGTTTCCGAGTCGTTTCAGGGCAGGTGAGTCCAGTCGGCCTGACAACCCCGCCGTTCCGTCATAGGCAGGTTCGGGCCACTCCGGGGAATACGTGGGGGCGATCCAGTCGCCGTTCCAGGTTTGTCTTCAGTTGTTCTCGTGGCTACTGCGATTTTCCAGCGGCTCAAGACGGCCGGCTGAATCTTCCACGCTGACCTTGGACATGCTGCAATTACCGGTGAAGCGAACGCCCTTGTCCAAGAAAATTTCTGGCGCCTGAAGGTTTCCGTTGACCTCGGCGGGTACGTACAACTCGATCGAGCGTATCGCGCGGATGTTGGCGTTCACGGACCCTCCGCGGATAATCACGGTTCCCGCCAGAATATCTCCGTGGACAACGGCCCCTTCTCCGATGATCAACGTGTCGTCGCTCAGGATCTCACCTCGGAAGAATCCGTCGATGCGAACCCGGCCTTCAAAGTGGAGCTTACCCTCGAAGCGTGTCCCTCTACCGAGCAGCGCAGTGATTTCGGTGGCGGGCAATGACACGGGCATAGATCCCCATCCTTACTGGCATCACCCGCCTTTTGCAATTTGGACTTTGCCGTAGTGCTTGCTGGGACCGTTCCGGGGCTTTCGGGGTGGGTCTGGTCCAAAGCACCCTGAACAAAAGGACCTGGGTACATTTCGCCGGAACTTTGGCCGCTGGAGCCCATTGTTGTCTATCGTGTCCAGGATGGTGGTTGAACTCCTCAGGGGAGCTGCGTGAGCGAAGGGAAGGTAGTCGTCCAGGCGCCCAATCCCGAGGGGACGGGCGGCGAGCCCATTCGGGTCCTAGTTGCGGATGACGAACCCGCGCTGAGACGCAGCTGCGCGCGGATGTTGGCCGGGCGGGGGATGCAGGTGACCACCGCGGAAGACGGGGCTCGCGCCATCGAGCTGCTCGGGGCCGAGGCGTTCGATGTGGCTCTCGTCGACTTGATGATGCCTAAGGTGGATGGGCTAGCCGTGCTTTCGCATATCAAGGCTCACCATGCCGACATTGAGGTCGTGCTGATGACGGCCTTCGGCGATGTCGAGACCGCCGTAAAAGCCGTGCAAGCCGGGGCGTATAACTTCCTCACCAAGCCGTTTCGCTCGAACGACGAGGTGGGTTTGATCATCGCACAAGCGGCCGAGCGGCGCAGCCTCAAGGCACATGCGGAGCGGCTGGAACGGCGGCTGGCAGGGAGCACCGAGGGCTTCGGTGGCCTGATTGGCGCCGCGTCTATTATGAAAGACGTCTATCGCAAGGCGATGGACGTCGCAGCGACGAAGGTCACCGTCTTGATCCTCGGCGAGAGCGGGACGGGCAAGGAACTCAGCGCTCGCGCGATTCACGAACACTCTCCGCGGAAGAACAAGCCCTTCGTCGCGGTCAACTGCTCGGCAATTCCAGAGGGAATCGTGGAGAGTGAGCTCTTCGGTCACGTCAAGGGTGCGTTCACCAACGCGACGTCGCAGCGCCCAGGGCTGTTCGAGGCGGCCAACCATGGCACGATCTTCCTCGATGAGGTCGGTGACTTGCCGCAGCAGGCTCAGGTCAAGCTGCTTCGCGTCTTGCAGGAAGGCGAGGTCAAGCGAGTCGGCTCCAACGAGACCCGATCGGTTGACGTGCGAGTGATCGCCGCGACCAACGTCGACCTGCGAAGGAAGATCGATCTGGGGACGTTTCGCGAGGACCTCTTCTATCGATTGAACGTTGTCGCGTTGAACCTGCCGCCCCTTCGTGAGCGTCGGGATGACATACCGTTACTGGCTTACCATTTCTTGAAGAAACACTCCGCTAGGGTCGGACGTGAGGTTTCGAAGATCTCGGAGAGCGCCATGGAGGTGCTGATCTCTCAGCCTTGGCCCGGCAACGTCCGTGAGCTGGAGAACGCGATCGAGCGAGCCGTGGTGTTCTGCCGAGACACCGTGGAACCCGAGTATCTTGGGCTAGGCGTAGTCGCGGCGAGTCCTCGGGCGAGCGTTGCCCCGCAAGGCGAGACGGCGATCGGCCTCCCGGAGAGCCTGCCGGACTTGCCCTACCGGGACGCGAAGGCGCAAGCTCAAGCGATCTTCGACCACTACTACTTCAGCCAGCTGAAGGTCCGCACCGACGCCAACGTGTCCGTGGCAGCGCGCCACGCAGGGCTGGACAGATCGAATTTTCGTCGAGCCGTGCGCCGAGCCGGCATCAAATGGCGCGAGGAGGATGAGGACGACCTGCGCTCGGTTTGAGTTTTGAAGGGGCTCAACCTCTCGGCAAGTGGGCCTCTCGAGCGCCGTCGTTCGGGGAAGCGCCCGTACATCGGGCCTTTCAGCAAACGCGCCGACCAGAACACAGGCCTGGGTGGTCTAGATAATTGCGCGGTGGCGCGTTTCGCGCTCGTCGAGCTTCTTCTCGACGCTCAACAAGGCGTTGTCGACGGATTCGGACAGAATGTCGAGCACCACGTTCATGTTGCCCTTGAGCGCCTCGTAGTAGCGCTGCCGCTCTGTGAGATGGACGATGGCAGGGGGGTGGTCTGCGCGCAGCAGGAGCAGATTCATGAATAACCGAACCACCTTGCCGCTGTCGTGGTCGAAGGGGAACACTCGAAGCAGATCGAAGTGCACGCGCGCTGCGATCTTTAGTGGAGTTCGAAGCTTCTTGGGTTCGGGGCCGTTGAGCCAATCGAATACTTGCCGGACCTGCTGCTGGATCTTATCGGGCTGGGCGTACTCATGGAAATACAGGCGGTGCTGAGGGACATCGCGCCGGTACTTAACGGTTTTCAAGTCACCTTCTTCGGGGTGCAGAGTCAGATAGATACGCCTGAGGACATCCGCGTTGATGGGCTGACGCTTCTTCTCCCCGAGATCTTTGATCAGCTCAATCGCTTCACGGTGTCGTCGGATGTTCTCGCAAACCGACTGCAAGCTGGAGTCCGGCACGGCCGCAGAGCCTTCCGGGCTAATGCCGCTCCGCAGTTCTTCGTAGGTGTAGACGACTCCTTCGAGCGCGCTGTCATGGTAGATCCACGACATCAGGAAGTTTTCTTCGTAGTCGCGCTGGAAGTCGGCCTCGGTCTTCTTGAGGCGCTCTTGAATTAGCGCGTGTCGCTCTTCCAGGGTCTCGGGCTTCCGTTCAGGCGGCGGAGGAGGAATAGTCGGTGGCCGGGCTGGCACGTCGGGACGGGGCGGAGGTAGCGTTCGCATATTGGCGAACTTGGTCGAGGCTTCACCACCCACGCGAGTCCCGGACT
>JBDKJZ010000173.1:0-9874 GCA_039796375.1 Pseudomonadota bacterium | reverse complement strand
GAGACAGCGGACAATCTAGTGACTGCTTCGTGGAGGTTGGCGGCCTGGGCCACCTGGAGTGCCTGGCTCTTGTAGCGAGCAGCCTCAGCGCCCTTGCCTCGCCCCGCTGCTGCCTCTGCGAGCTGTTCCAGCACGTCCAAGCGCTCTCCGCTCGCCGGCTCCGTGCTGTCTAGAGTTTCAAGCAGTACCCCCTCCGCGTCTGAGTGCAGCCCACGTCGATTTAACGTGGTGCCCAGCTTCCGCCCGAAAATCGCGATGGCCCGCATCGGGTCCTCAAGCTGCCCGCGGTAGATTTCCTCGCGCGCGAGATCCAGTCCCCGACTCAGGGCGGAGGTTGCGGTGCGATCGTCGCCGCGGCTGAATGCGCGGTTGGCGACCTGTTCCAGGAAGAACAGTGCCGTCATTGAATCCTGGGCAAGGACCGCGTGCTCAGCCAAGACCTCAAGAGGTGCGTCATGCTGTTGGAAGGCTTGAGCAGCCTTCGCATGGAGGTCGCGTCGAACCTCGGCCGGGGTAGCTAGTCGTACGAGGTCGTGGAGCAGCGGGTGAATCAGAGACAGACGCTCAGACGAGTTTCTACGAGCGAGCCGCGTGCGCAGTAGCCGCTCGACTACGTCCGGCGTGACGTAGCGTTGTCCTAGCATTTCCGACAACAGCGCCTCCGACACATCGTCGCCTAACACGGCTAGACCTTGGAGAACCCGCCTCAGGTCTGGCTCCAGAGTCGAAAGACGATGCGCGATTAGATCTGCAAGCCGTGCCGGGGGGTCGGAGCCACCGTCGAATCCAAACGCCAAGACCTGATCGATGTACAACGGAGGGATGCCACGATTCCCAAGCTCACTCAAGATGACGGGCAGCTGCTTCATGCTCGAGCGCTGAAGCAAGTCCGTTGCAATGTGCGCGGGCAGCCCGTTGAGCAAGCGGACTTGCTCATGGGGCCATTCGACGCGCAGCTGCGGCGTGTGTGTCGCTATGATGAAGATTCCAGGTTCCAGCAATGGGAGGTAGTCGTCGAGAGTCTGCCTCGTGAGACCGTCTACCCTGTCGAGGTCATCGAGTAACACGACGACCCCTGCCGGGCGGGAAGCACGAGCAACGTCGAGCGCCCACCCCAAGAGTTCCGCGTTTCCTTGGCGCTGCAGCGTGGCCGATCGTAACGCTGCCGACGGGTTAAGGTCACTTCCACCCGCGGGAGACAGCAGCAGCTGGTGCATCGCGGCTCTGCCGTTCTCGCTCAGCCTGGTGGCACGGCCGCCGAGCGCCTCAGGAGAGACAAGCTGGGTGAGCAAGGTACGTAGCGTGTAGCCGGCCACTTCCGCCCAGTAGGGATCGGGGCCGGCGCCGACAAACAAGGCGTCATTCGCTTCTGCCGTCTTGCGGAACTCCTCGACCAACCGAGACTTGCCAACGCCTGGCTCGCCAATGATACGGACCAGGCAAGGCCCGACGCTGCTTTGCCGCCAGCGGTGCTCAAGCCAAAGCAGATCCTCTTCGCGGCCAAGGAAGAGCAGCAGACGGTCCTGAGCCGGACTCGGAGGCAGGCTGCGTTCGGGTAACCGGTGTCCACACTCATAACAATACCGCACATGTGGAACCCACTGCTGGCAGGTCGGACACTGAAGGAATTCTGAGGGAAGCTCCTGCGCCTGTCGTGCGGCTGGGTCCGGGCGTCGCTCGCCGCATTCTTGCAGTGCGTCGACGAACTCGTGCGCGTCTTGGAAACGATCTTTCGCGTTCTTCGCGAGGGCCTTGTTTAATACGGCGAGGAGCGCGTCAGGGATCTCACGCTGCGGTGCGAGTTCGCGCGCGTTGGGCACGGGCATGCTGATGTGCATCAGCACCACTTGCGTCGGACTGCTGCTCTCAAAGGGTAGGCGCCCGGTGAGCAGCCAAAACAACACGACGCCCACGGCGTACAGATCGCTTCGTCCATCGATCGGATCGCCTCGACCCTGCTCGGGCGCCATGAAGTCCGGTGTTCCGCAAACAATACCGGGCATAGTGATCCCCGGCGCTTCTGTCGTCTTCAGCTTTGCCAAACCGAAGTCGACCACTTTGACGAAGTCGCCCCCGCGGCGCAGCGGCTCCAGCACAATGTTTTCGGGCTTGAGATCCCGATGGATCATTTCTAGTTCGTGGGCCTCGCCCAAGGCGAGCAGCACCTGTTGCAGAACACCGATGATACGCGGAATACTGAGCGGGCCTTCAAGTGCCTGGACTTGCGCTAGGTTGCGGCCACGCAGGAACTCCATCACGAGGTACGGGTGTCCGTCGTCGGTCTTTCCGAAGTCGATGACGCTGACAGAGTTTGGGTGGTTGAGCTGACTGGTAGCCCGAGCCTCGGTCATGAACCGCGCGAGCGATTTCTCATCAGATAAAAGGTGCGGGTGGATCACCTTGACCGCCACGGTCCTGCCCAACGCACGCTGCTCGGCGCGATAGACGCGCCCCATGCCGCCCACGCCCAGCAGGTCTACCACTTGGTAGCCCCCCGGAAGGACCTTGCCCACCAGCGGATCCTCGTTCTTCATCGAGACGGCGCCGACCGGGAAGCCACAATGGGGACAATAGTGACTCTCCGCGTCGCAGCTGAAGGCGCACTGCGGACAACCCCTAGTGCTCACGCTCGCCTCCCAGCCAGTCTACTTGCTCGCAACCGAGTCCCATTCACGAAAAGTCTTCGAAGTGCGTGGGAACGCAAACACCCACCCACGTACTGGAGGGGTATCGCATGGCGCGACGTGCGGCCAGTGTTTGTTTTCGGCGAATGCCCAAGTCGGCCATGTCGTTGCGGCGGTCACAATGTGGGGCAGGAGAGGTTCCGTAGACGCCGCCTCAAGTGAAACACCCAGGCCCAGGGGCGCTACGGCGTCCGGGTCCAGTTGTTGCGCCCGGAAATCCAAGCGGACCCCTGTGCTCCCGATTCGTCTCCAGGCGAACTGTGAATCTGACCTTGGCGTCGATTGCCGCCCGTACGGACCTGGTTATGGGCGTTCGTTGCCGCGCAAGCGGCCGCGAGCACCTGACCTCGGGTGACCTCAGAAAGCGGCTCCAGCTGGCAAAGCTCGGGGTGCGCGGCGATGAAGCCTGTGTCGTACCGGCCGGAGATGAAGTTGGGGTGGCGAATGGCACGTTCATGGAAAGAGAGGTTGGTTCTTGGCCCAGTCAGCCGGAACTCTGCGAGCGCGCGTTTCATCCGTGCAATCGCCTGAGCTCGTGTGTCTCCCCAGGTACAGACCTTCGCTAGGAGCGGGTCGAATTCTCGGCTCACTTCACTCCCCTCGAAGAGGCAGCCATCTACCCGCACATATGGCCCCTCCGGCTGCCGGAGCTGGCTAACCCTGCCGGAGCTTGGCAAAAATCCGACGCTGGGGTCCTCGGCGTACACTCGGCATTCCAGCGCGAAGCCGCGCCGGGCGATTTCTTGTTGGCTGAAAGCCAACCGTTGCCCCTGAGCGACCAACAACATTTGTTCAACGAGATCGATTCCGGTGACCAGTTCGGTTACCGTGTGTTCAACCTGCAGACGCGTGTTCATCTCCAAGAAGTAGAAGTCCTGATTCTGGTCCACCAGGAACTCAAAGGTCCCCACGGAGTAGTAGTTGACCGCCCGAGCTGCCTTGAGCGCTGCGGCTGTCATCGCGTTGAGCGTGTTTTCCGACAGGTTCGGGGACGGGGATTCTTCAATCACTTTCTGATGGCGACGCTGAATTGAACAATCGCGATCAAAGAGGTGAACGACGTTGCCGTGCTGATCACCAAGCACCTGAATCTCGACGTGCCGGGGATTGAGGATCGCTTTTTCAATGTAGATGATGTCGCTACCGAACGCTCGCAGCGCTTCACCCTTCGCCTGCTCGTACGCGCTGCCAAGCTGCGCCTCCGCCATCACCAAGCGCATGCCCTTACCCCCTCCTCCTCCCGCGGCCTTCAAGAGGATGGGGTAGCCCACGCGCGCGGCCGTGGCGACCGCCTGCGCGAGCGTGTCCGCCGCACCGCCTGGAACAAGGGGGACTCCGGCCTTCGCCATGAGCTCACGGGCGCGAACCTTGTCTCCCATGTCAGCGATCGCTTGAGCGCTGGGCCCCACGAACACCAGTGACGCGTCAGCGCACGCCTGCGCGAAACTGGCGTTCTCTGAAAGGAAGCCGTAGCCCGGGAGCAGCGCATCGCATTGTGCTTCCCTGGCCACTTCAAGTAGGCGCTCTTGTTGCAGGTAACTCTGCGGGCCACGCCCTCCCAAGGGAAAAGCGTAGTCAGCGAGCCGCACGTGCGCTGACGCGCGATCCTCCGGGCTGTAGACAGCGACGCTCTCGATGTCCAGATCACGCAGCGTGCGCGAGAGTCGAACTGCGATCTCGCCCCGGTTGGCGATCAACACGCGGCGAAAGGGGCGTCCGGTCATGGTGTTGCAACTCTGGGAAACGCTATTCCGAAGACGCCCAAACACATCTCGTCGAGGGTTTCTTCGCCGAGCTTGACATCCCGTGGGGTGCTCAAGCCCTGATCTGCAAGCGCGCTGCGTACAAACGGATTGCGCACGCTGTTGTTATAGGTGCAGCGCAATGTCAGCTGGTCTCCCACCTTGATGGTCGGCAATTCCTCAAGGGGGGCCGCGTACGCGTAGCTACGTTGCCAGTTGAAGTCCCACACTGGCGTCTGAATGAGGCACTCTTTGGAAGGTACGTCACCGGTGTTGCCGCGAGTTAGCTCGATTTTCATGTCAGTTCCGACGTAGTGCATATGCGTTCCGACTGACCAAACGTACGACTTGGGAAACCCTGGCGGCACGATGAACCGCATCGTTTCGGTGTGAACTTCTGCGTCGGCGGGAATAAGGAACGTCGCGCCTGAAGGGGGATCCGCCGGACCTTCGAGGAGGCCGGCGAAAGGGTGACGCCTCTCGAAGTTGCCAATGAGTTCTATGCGGGCGGCGAAAGCGGGCGGCTTGGCAGCAAACTCCAAGTCTATCGAAGTGGTCGCGTCGGTTTCGTCGCCGGAGCCGGTGGGATGGTAGTGAACGTTCACAACCAAGCGAGAGCCGGCAGGTAGCTCAACGCCCACGTCGGCCGGGGTTCGAAGCGGGACTCCGCCGGGAGCCCACGCGGACAACAACTCGGCGTCCTCAACACCGGCGCCCCCGAAACAGTCGTAGTAACCACGGTCCGCCGCGAGAGCCGCGGAAGTCCCACCCTTGTCCAGGTAGGTGAGCACGTGATGCACGATGGCGGCATTGCCGGGGTTCACTTGCGTCGCGGTCAGCCACTTGTCCTCCGCAAGTTTGGGGTCGATGCTGAAGCATACGAAACGATCTTTAGTGCCCGAAACCTTGAATGGACTAGGTATTGTGAGGCGAACGTCTCGAGACTTCAGCTCCAGCGACGCGGGCCTGGGAAGATCGACGGCTGTTGTGGGATCCCCCTCGGGCGTGCCATCTTCGACCCAAGCCTGAATCATCTGGATCTCCTTGTCGCTGAGGCGAAGGTCATCCTGCCATCCGAAACGAGGGCTGCACTCATCGGTGTCCTGGGCACCCCAAGGAGGCATCTTGCGCCGACTGGCGGCGTAGGCGATGCTCTCACCGAATGGGAACGCCTGCGCGTAGGTCCCGAGCGCAAACGGCGCAATGCCGCCGCTCTGGTGACAACCCACGCAGCTTCGGTACAGGATCGGGGCGACGTCTCCGTGCCAGGTGACCTCGCTCGCCCTGGGGGCTTCCCCGGCATCGGACTGGTCACCTTTTCCGGTGTTCTCTGTTTCCGAAACATTGTTCGTGGCAGCGCCGGCGTCTGGCTCAAGCGGCCTCGCGGGGTCGCCGCCACACGCCGCGATCGGAAGAACGAACAGGGCCTGAGCTAGCGAGGCGATGCGCATGGGGAGCTGAGGGGTAGCACTACTTTCTACTCAGTCCCAGTAGACGCCCGGTATTCTGCTCGCGGTTTCTCAGGTGGAATGTTACGGGCACTCCCGACGCGTGGGCTTCTCGAAGTTTCAACCGGATTTTGAGCCACTGCGCGGCTCCGGGGATTGCGACCTCGTGCGCCCGAACCTCTTCGACGACCTGGAGCGCAAGGTATCCCGTTGCGGGTTCTGGCGCCAGAGGTGGAGGTGAAGCACCTCCAAGACCAGTTGTTCACCCGCGGATAGGGGGACTACTAGTGTCTGCTGCAGACTCAGGTCGTTGCGGTGGCCAGTATCTACCCCAAAGATAACCCGCTTCGATAAACCACCCGAGGAGCTAGTCACACTTCACGCGTGGCGGGCGATGCGCTGCGAACGGATCGCCGTCCTCGGGCGCTTGCCGCCAGGCCTTTGGGGGGAAAGCCGATTTCGAGCCGGATCTGTGGTGGCCGCATGGGCGTGGCCGGCGTCTAGAGCTTGACGAGGGGCAAGAGCTTCCGGCCGACCCCGAATATTCGCAACCGGCCAGACAGATGAGACAAGCGAGCGCCAGAGCGGCGGCGGCCAACCACCGAATGAATTGGGCGGACCCACAGTTGCTGCAGCAAAACTGGCCGAAACCACTAGGGCACCGCTTTGGCGCGCGGTCGATTCCCGCACGAGCCGGCGTCGGAATCGACTGTGCGATTTCTGGTCACTGTCCGCATCTGTGCAGCCTGGGCGAAATTTGCGATTCAAACTTGGCTGACTGGGTCGGGACGCCGGCGGTGGCAGGCACCCGGACTAAGGCGCTGTTGGCAACCCGCGCTCCGTGTATAGTCGCGGGCCTAGGAGGATCATCCGGTGAATGACAGCCAGCAGACTTCGAAGGTGATTGCCCGCGTGGCATTTCTTACCAGCGTGCTCTCGATGTTCTTGGTGAGCGCTTGCGGTGGCGCAGCAGTCCCCCAGGATCAGCTCACGGCGGCTGAAGCGGCCGCGCGTGCGGCGGAGGTCGGAGGCGCCCCCAACCACCCGAAGGCAGCGCTGCACTTGAAGTATGCCCGCGACCAAATCAGTGAGGCCAAGAAGCTCATTGAAGAGGACGAGACTGAGCTCGCAGCGGCAAAACTGGAACGGGCTGCGGTCGACGCGGAGCTCGCACTGGCATTGTCGCGGGTGGAGAACGCGCGTGCGGAGGCCCGAGCGGCTCTTGAGGAAGTGGAAGAACTCAAGGGCCAAACCGAATAACGTCGTCCGACGCATGCGATTGAGGAACGTGAAATGAATCCGATTGTTCGAATGACTGGACTGCTGGTCACCAGCCTAGGTTTGAGTGTTGCTTGTGGCGCGAGCTTAGCCCCAAGAGAGCTGCTGGACGCGCGCGACGCTTTCGAACAGGCGAAACACGGTGTCGCTTCGCAGTACGCTCTAGCGCAGCTTGAGACGGCTAAGCAGGCTTTGCAGCAGGCGGAAGCTGCGTTTCGGGATGGCCGGGACGAAGCGATCGTCGACTTGGCTTACGTTGCGGAGCGGCAGGCACAGCTGGCGGAGGCGGCAGGAGAGCTTGAGAAAGCGAACCGCGAACGGAGCGCCGCACTGGAAGAGCGAGAGGACACTCAGAAAGATTACCGAAAGCGCACGAAAGCCGAGCTTAGTGCCGCCCAGCGGGAACTTGAAGAGACGCGCAGAAAGAGCGAGGCCGCTGGCGCGGCGGCCGCGGCGGAGCTGGACGCCGAGCGGGTGAAACGCCTGGCAGCTGAAAAGAAGGCGAGCGCGGCGCTCGCGAGCCTAGAGGCGCTGGCCCAGGTCAAGGAGGATCAGCGTGGCGTTGTGATCACTCTCAGCGGCTCTGTCCTGTTCGCAAGCGGACAGGACAAGTTGCTGCCCATCGCCATGGACAAGCTTAATGAAGTGGCGCGGGCTCTCAAGGACCAGGGGTACAAGAAGATCGTCGTTGAAGGGCACACGGACGCTCGGGGCGGCGACTCGAACAACCTCGAACTGAGTGATCGCCGCGCCCACGCCGTCCGGCTACACTTGGTGGGCCAGGGCATCGCGGCCTCGCAGATCTCGGCCGTAGGGCGGGGCGAGACAGTGCCGGTCGCGGGGAATGAGACCCCTGAGGGACGTGCGAACAATCGCCGGGTGGAACTCATCGTCACACCCGAGTGACCCTAGCGTGGCTGCTCTGCGCGCGGTCCAAGCGCGCAGAGAGCGGAACGCGGCTCCCACTCTTGACACCACTTCTGGCGCTGAACCCGGTTACCAGTCCGCGCCGGCGTTGCCGCGCGGAGAGATGGGAAAGGGCGTCTTCGGGATGTTTGCGTCTTCCGGCAGAATCGACTCAAGCCACCGGGTCGTAGGACGGACGCGGTGCCAAATCTCACGCTCAGGCGTCCTTCGCGCCTCGACCTCCCAGTAGCGTACGCTTGGACGGCCGGCGTTGCCGACGACTGCTAAAGGGATGCCACTCAGCGGATCGCTCTCGTAGACAAAGAACGAATGGTAGTGCATTTCTTTGGGATCCCACGGCGTGAAGCCACGGATAATCAGCATATCGCCCGGCTGATAGTCCTCGCGGTGCGTTAGCAAGTTTGCCAAGAACTCTTTGCGATTGCCGAGCATCACCCGCTCACTTTTCGGGACGTCAAGCACTTCGAATTGCTCAGGGTGTGTGCGCGCGAATTCGAGAAAACCGGGCACGCGACGTAGCTTAGCTCGTTCCAACATGTCTATCGGGTTGTAGTCGAGCGAACCCACGCTGCGTCCGGGCTCCTCGTTCCTTCCTCTAAACCAGGTGCCGCTCGTACGCTCAAGCGTGTCCGTCAGGAAGTCGACACAAACCTGTGGGACAAGCGGGCGTCCCTTCGCGTCGAAGACTTCGTAGCGAGTCCCGCTGAAGGCGTAGCTGGCCTCGCCGCTCATGTAGGCATGGAGCCAGTTCGATCGCAGCCGACCGTCAAGCTGAAGCCCGTACTCTCGGCGTGGTTCGTCGAAAGGTAGCTGCTCATCAATCTGTGCGAGCATGCTCTGCCGCAGCGCCTGAACGACCCGCTGCCTACGCTCAGCTTCCTGGCGAAGTATCGCGACCTCCTCGCGGAGTTCTTGCCCAAGCACTTCGCATTCGACGCTGAGGTTCGTGCCGCTGCTTCGCAGGACCGTAGGTACGGAGACTTTGCCATATCTCAGGTTTGCGACGATGCTGTCCTCGGTGATGTGGCGGATTTCAGCTCGACTGAAGTGGAGCCGATACCTGAGGGCACGTACGTCCCTGAGTAGGGTGTGCGTAGGGGGCGGCCCGTGACCGATGCGGTCGAGCAGCAGCAGTCGCACTTGCTCACCAGCATTCGGACCGTCCACGAAGTAGTACGAGCCTCGACGGCGCTCGGCGTAGTAGAGGTCCTCACCGCGTCGTATCCAGATCCGTTCTTGTCCGAATAGGTGACGTGCTTTTACGAGGTTGACGAGCGCGAAGGCCAGCTCGGGATCGTCCGCGAAAAGATAACCATCCCGAAGCAGAGTGTCCCTACCGTTTTGAGGGAACTCCTCGAAGTTTGGCAGTAGCAGCTTCAGCGCATCCCAGGGGTGCGCCGTTTCGCGCAGCAGCTTCCGAAAACTCTTAACGGCTGCGCTGATGTCGCCGTCACCTTGCGCGCTGCGCGCCTCCTCATCGGAGTGCTCCGGCGTGTCGACCAACAGCATCGGCAGGGCTTTGGCTTGCGTAAGGATCTCCAGCCGATTCGCCTCAAACAGCGTGGCCCCGGGCATCGCGGGAGCAGCCAGGACATCGGACAGCCGCTCTTCGCACTGTTGTCGCTCCAGTTCGGCCCCGTTCGGCGTGTGGGTCCGCGGCTGGTTCAATCGGGCTCCAACAGTTGGCTGGACTTCTTCGGTACTGGTGCCGACGTTCGGTCGACACTGGGTGACGCCAAGGAGTACCAGGCCTGCGAAGAAGCGAATCGTGTGCATTGATGCGCTAGTGCCTCTC